>NZ_JAPFCD010000090.1:0-9650 GCF_026153155.1 Photorhabdus aballayi
CGACTTGCATGTGTTAGGCCTGCCGCCAGCGTTCAATCTGAGCCATGATCAAACTCTTCAATTAAAAGCTTGATGCTCAAAGAATTCACTGATTAACGCTCTTTTGTTTGGCTAACTTTGTCGGCTTCACTGCGCTACACCTCGCCGTACTGAAGTACTGTCTCGGTGTTGCTCGCTTGCCTTCGCGTTATCCTGCCAAAATAACGTTACTAAATTAGTTCGTAATGAATTAACTGTTGTTCACTCTTCAAGACTTTAAAACGTATTTTTTGTGATACGGTCTTGTGAGTGCCCACACAGATTGTCTGATTAATTGTTAAAGAGCAGGCTGACATAAAATTTAATATTCTCGTTCAGCCGGGCTGCGTATACTACGCTTTTCGCCCGCAGAGTCAAGCGCTTATTCGCTTTTCTCTTCCTAGCCTGACAACGTTTATCAGCGTTGTGTCGGTCAGTGGTGGCGCATTATAGGGAATTCTTTGATGCTGGCAAGCATTTAATTACAAAAAAAATTCATTCGAACACCAATTAAGCAAAAACAATGCCGAATTGCGATTTAACGCGCAAAATGATAAAAAAAGAGGCAGTTTCCCACCTCTTTATTATCCCTAGCTATACCCAATGGATTTCAAGATGCATCGCGACGGCAAGGGAGCGAATCCCCGGGAGCATAGATAACTATGTGACCGGGGTGAGTGAGTGCAGCCAACAAAGAGGCAACTTGAAAGATAACGGGTATAAATATAAAGTTATTGCTTGGCTACGATATGGCTATTTTCCACATCCAGAGTAACTCGTTTTCCTGGCAATAGTTGGCCGGAAAGTATCTTTTGAGCTAATGGATTTTCGATTTCCTGCTGGATAGCTCGCTTCAATGGCCGTGCACCGTAAACAGGATCGAACCCGGCTTCTGCCAACATTTCCAACGCTTGCTGAGTCATCGTAACCTGATAACCACGTTCTTCCAGACGTTTGTACAAACGTTGTAATTGGATATCTGCAATCGCTGATAAATGCCGACGCCCTAATGGATGGAACACAACAGCTTCATCAATACGGTTAATAAATTCAGGTCTGAAATGATGGTTAACAATTCCCATCACCATATCTTTCATTTCACCATAATTCAGGCTACCAAAACGCTCCTGGATCATGTCCGACCCGAGATTAGAGGTCATGATTACAACCGTGTTGCGGAAATCGACAGTACGACCTTGCCCATCAGTCAATCGACCATCATCCAGCACCTGCAATAAGATATTGAATACATCCGGGTGCGCTTTTTCCACTTCATCAAGCAAAATCACGGAATAAGGCCGACGACGAACAGCTTCTGTTAGATAACCACCTTCTTCATAGCCAACATACCCTGGCGGCGCTCCTACCAATCGTGATACGGCATGTTTTTCCATAAATTCAGACATATCGATACGCACCATTGCATCATCGCTGTCAAACAGGAAGTTCGCTAATGCTTTGCACAACTCAGTTTTACCAACACCGGTTGGACCAAGAAACAAGAATGAGCCAATCGGACGATTTGGATCAGCTAATCCCGCACGGCTACGGCGGATCGCATTAGATACTGCATTGACTGCCTCATCCTGACCAATAACACGTTTATGCAGCTCTTGCTCCATGCGCAACAGTTTATCTTTTTCACTCTCAAGCATTCTGGCAACAGGAATACCTGTCCAACGAGCAAGAATTTCTGCAATTTCCGCATCGGTAACTTTGTTGCGAAGCAGTTTCATATGCTTACTTTCAGCTTGTGTGGCGGCGGCAAGTTGTTTTTCTAACCCAGGTATTTTCCCATATTGAATTTCAGACATCTTCGCTAAATCACCACTGCGGCGTGCCTGTTCCAGACTGATACGGGCATTTTCCAATTCTGCTTTTATGTGCTGAGTCCCCGTCAATGCCGCTTTTTCAGCTTTCCATTCCTCTTCCAATTCAGAATATTCGCGTTCCTTTACGATCAGCTCTTCATTAAGCATTTCAAGCCGTTTTTTACTGGCATCATCAGACTCTTTTTTCAGCGCCTGCTGTTCCAACTTCAATTGGATAACCCTACGTTCCAGACGGTCCAGCGCTTCCGGTTTTGAATCCATTTGCATACGTAAACTGGCGCCCGCTTCATCGATCAAGTCGATAGCCTTATCCGGCAACATACGGTCTGAAATATAACGATGAGATAATGTTGCTGCCGCGACAATTGCAGGGTCGGTAATTTGTACATGATGATGTAACTCATAACGTTCTTTCAGACCGCGCAAAATAGCGATAGTGTCCTCTACGGAAGGTTCTGCAACATAGACTTTTTGGAAACGGCGTTCCAGTGCTGCGTCTTTTTCAATGTATTGACGATATTCATCAAGTGTTGTTGCACCAACACAGTGAAGTTCACCACGGGCCAGGGCCGGTTTTAACATGTTGCCAGCATCCATTGCCCCATCAGCCTTACCCGCACCAACCATAGTATGCAATTCGTCAATAAACAGAATGACATTGCCTTCCTGTTTAGACAGGTCGTTCAGCACACCTTTCAAACGTTCTTCGAATTCACCACGATATTTAGCCCCTGCTAACAGTGCTCCCATATCCAGAGAAAGGACTCGCTTATTTTTAAGCCCCTCAGGAACTTCACCATTAATGATCCGTTGAGCAAGCCCTTCAACAATGGCTGTTTTACCAACCCCGGGTTCACCAATTAAGACTGGGTTATTTTTAGTACGGCGTTGTAACACCTGAATAGTGCGGCGAATTTCTTCATCACGGCCAATCACCGGATCAAGTTTTCCTTGTTCAGCACGTTCAGTCAGATCAATAGTATATTTTTTCAGGGCTTGGCGTTGATCTTCCGCTCCCTGATCATCAACTTTTTCACCACCACGCATTTGTTCTATTGCCTTAGTGATTTTTTCTTTTGTTGCGCCAACAGCTTTCAATATGTCACTTAATGTGCCACGTTCTTCCAATGCTGCCAGAACAAATAATTCAGAGGAGATAAAATTATCCCCGGCTTTTTGTGCTAGTTTGTCGCACAGATTTAAATGACGAACTAAGTCATTGGATGGTTGTACATCACCACCAACACCCTGTACCCGCGGCAAACGTTCTAAAGCCAGCTCAAGCTGATTGCTGAAACGACCTGCATCAATTCCAATTGACGTTAATAATGGGCGAATAGAGCCACCCTCTTGTTTTAACAGTGAACTCATTAAGTGAATTGGTTCGATGAACTGATTATCATGCCCAAGTGCAAAGGACTGGGCGTCAGCGAGAGCAAGCTGGAATTTATTAGTAAGACGATCCAGACGCATAACACCTCCAATACTGTTCAGAAATTTTGCTACTGGAGATTAAATGAGGCCATTCCTCAAATATTCAAGGTTATTCTGAAAAGCAATGTGAGACATTCTTTTATGCGCCAACGGATCGCCCTACGGGATAGGTTATATCAGCCAGATTAAAGTTGCCATACGTCCGGTGATCCCATCACGACGATAAGAGAAAAATTTCTCTTTATTACTGACAGTACATTCATCACCGCCAAAAATCGCATTCACACCAACAGATTGCAATTTTAACTTTGCTAACAAATAGATATCTGCTAAATACTTTTCGCCGACAGGTATAAAAGCTTGACTCAAATCAGCATGCTGGAGAGTGAACGCTTGCAAAACTTCATTGCCGACTTCAAATTTTTTCGCGCCAATTGCCGGCCCTAACCAAGCTTGGATCTGATTAGGTTTAGCTTTAAATTGAGCGATAGTGTTTTCCAGTACGCCAGCGCATAAACCTCGCCACCCTGCATGGGCAGCCGCAACTTCATCACCAGCAGAACTGCAAAATAGTACAGGCAGGCAATCTGCTGTCATCACAGCACAAACCTGCCCAGGAATATTGGTATAAACAGAATCAGCTTTATTATCTTCCAGTGGCTGACCATTAAGTCTCACAACACACGTACCATGAACCTGTTCTAACCAAATTGGCGGCTGAGGCAGTTCTGCCATTTTCGCTAAAATATGCCTGTTTTGTTCAACAACATCAGGTTTATCACCAACATGCTTACCCAGATTCAAACTATCATAGGGTGACAAGCTCATTCCCCCTAAACGGGTAGAACTACAAGCTTTTACTGTCGTCGGTTGTGGCCAGTTTGGAAAAATAAGCGCGGTCATTTACCAATCCATTTCGTCTTTAAAGGCTTCTGCATCTGCTTTTAATGCCTTAATCAGCATCACCATATCTTCCGGTAATTCAGCATGCCATTCCATTTCAATGCCGGTTATCGGATGATAAAGACGCAGCATCGTGGCGTGCAATGCCTGACGATCAAAGTTACGCATTACCTCGCGGAACTCATCAGAAGCTCCTTTTAAAGGACGAGGACGACCGCCATACAAAGGATCACCTACTAGTGGACGACTAATATGGGCCATGTGAACACGTATCTGGTGTGTTCTGCCGGTTTCCAGTCTCAGGCGTAGACGAGTATGTGCCCGAAAATGTTCCATTACCCGATAATGGGTAATCGCCGGTTTGCCCATTGGATGCACTGCCATATGTGTTCGTTTCGTTGGATGACGAGAAATGGGCTCTTCAACAATGCCACCCGCCGTCATACGACCTGTCGCCACCGCTTCATATTCACGGGTAATTTCCCGTAGTTGGAGTGATTCGACTAAACGCGTTTGAGCGGGAACTGTTTTAGCAATGACCATCAGCCCTGTCGTATCTTTATCAAGACGGTGAACAATACCCGCTCGAGGAACATCGGCAATTTCAGGATAACGATATAACAACGCATTCAATACCGTACCATCTGGATTTCCTGCCCCCGGATGAACGACCAAATCACGCGATTTATTTATTACTAAAATGTCATCGTCTTCATAGACAATATTTAACGCAATATCCTGAGGTTCCCAACGCGCATCTTCTTCAATGATGGCATCAATTGCAATTTCTTCACCTCCCAGCACTTTTTCTTTTGGCTTATTGATTAATTTGCCATTAACCTGAACTCTGTCATCCAAGATCCAATCTTTTATGCGTGATCTTGAATAATCAGGGAACAATTCAGCCAAAGCCTGATCTAAACGTTGACCGAGCTGAGATTCGGCGACTGTTGCATTAAGTCGTATTTGTTGTGCCATATATTGTTTCTACACTTACGTTGAGTTTTGACGGCAGAGCCGTTTAATTTAATATAGTGTGCTATTGTAACTCGATCTTTTGCCGGGAGCTTCATGGATAGTCTCCCAGAAAACACTCAGAGGATAATCAACACGTGATGATACGCACGAAATATCTGGTGGCTGCCGCCACATTGAGCCTGGTACTTTCCGGGTGCGCTGGTGATAAAAACGTTGTCCCCGACAATCCACCTGCGGAAATTTACTCTAAGGGTCAGGAAAAGCTGCAAAACGGTAGCTATGGAGATGCGATCAAGCAATTGGAAACCCTCGATAATCGCTATCCATTTGGCCCCTATTCGCAGCAAGTACAACTCGATCTGATTTATGCTTATTATAAATCCTCTGACTTGCCAATGGCTCTCGCTTCCATTGACCGTTTCATCCGCCTAAATCCAACTCATCCCAACATAGATTATGTTCTGTACATGCGTGGATTAACTTCACAAGCCTTGGATAACAGTCTACTGCAAAGTTTCTTCGGCATTGACCGCTCAGATCGTGATCCTGAACATGCCAGGGTAGCATTCAAGGATTTTAGCCAATTAGTACGCTATCATCCTAACAGCCTGTATACTGCCGATGCGATTAAGCGTTTAATGTTTATCAAAGAGCGTCTGGCAAAGTATGAGCTTTCGGTCGTGGAATATTATAACAAACGTGGCGCCTATGTCGCGGTGGTAAATCGGGTTGAACAAATGTTACGTGATTACCCTGATACACAATCAACTTTGGAAGCACTGCCTTATATGGAAAAAGCTTATACACGTTTGGGTTTAACCGCTCAGGCAGATAAAACAGCAAAACTCATTGCTGCTAATCCTGTATAAAGAAGTAGACAATAAAACAGCGGCCGGCGCCGCTGTTTTATTTTATTAACATCTAAAAAAGACTACTTATCAGCAGAGTTGAAAAGATTCAACTGGTCAATAGTGTCTCATTAGCGCCAATCCTGCAATAGATATTCTTCATATTTTTACCACTAATCACAATTGCTTCAACTAGTTGCCTCATGTTTGGTTAAATGGTGATTTAGATCACCTTTTTCATGAAAAAGAAATGTATGCTGAAATTATTGAAGGTGGATAATCAATAATGAGAGGTAACTATATGATAGTGAATATTACCAGCAAACAAATGGAGATTACCCCGGCAATTCGCAACCACGTAGAAAAACGTCTAAGCAAACTAAATAAATGGCAAGTAAATCTGATAAATCCTCATATTATTCTATCAAAAGGGCCGCAAAATTTTAGGGCTGATGCAACCATAAGTATACCAAATGGTATGTTAGTTGCCGGTGCAAAACATGAAGATATGTATATTGCTATCAATGAATTATTAACAAAACTGGAGCGCCAATTGAATAAAGTTCAGCATAAGGGAGAGGCACGCCGGACTTGCAACAGTGTTAAAGAATCAAACCTTAACTTAGAAACACAGCTAGAAACAGAACCAGAAATATCACAATAAAATAACAATGACTTGCCTCTAACGCGTCCAGTTTGGACGCGTTTTTTGTTGACAGAAACAACAACATAAGGTTAATTAACAAAAACTACTGTAAACCTTTGTCCAGTGCGGGCGACTGCCGATGAAATGGGAAGCTTCGCCCAATTGAGCAAAGAGTAGTCACACAAACTATAAATATGAGAATATGATGAATACAAATCTGTTTTTCTTTTCTTTCTTTTTTACCTTCCCTTGAGGGAGGCTTTCGTCGTTGGAAAAAGAACGAAAAGACGAACAGCAAGCCTCCCCACCGGGAGGCTTTTTTCTGTCCATTGCAAACCTATTATTATCAGAATGTGAATAACCTATTAGGAACTCTTTATGGATCAAAATAATTTGCTGAACATACGGAAAAAAGTCAGCGAACTTGATTTAAAGTTGTTGATTTTACTAGCAGAACGTCGCCAATTAGCTTCTGATATTGCACAAACTAAGTTGCAGGATAATCGCCCTATCAGAGATAAGGATCGCGAACGCGAACTACTAGATGTACTCATTAGAAAAGGAAAAAACTACGGGCTTGATGGCTTTTATATTTCGCGTCTCTTTCAGATGATCATTGAAGATTCCGTACTCACTCAACAAGCATTATTGCAGCAACACCTAAATCAAACACCCCAAGATTCAGCACGTATTGCATTCCTTGGTCCTAGAGGTTCCTATTCTCATATCGCAGCCCGCCAATATGCGGCACGTCATTTCAATCAATTAATTGAATGTAGCTGCCATAAATTCCAGGATATCTTCTCCTTGGTTGAAACAGGCCAGGCGGATTACGGAATGTTACCCATCGAAAATACCAGCTCTGGTTCCATCAATGATGTTTATGACTTGTTGCAACACACCAATTTGTCAATTGTGGGGGAAATAACCATTCCTATTAACCATTGCCTACTCGTTGCAACAGAGACAACGCTATCAGAAATCAAAACGGTTTACAGTCACCCTCAACCATTCCAACAATGTAGCCAATATATTAATCAATTCCCACATTGGAAAATTAAATATTGCGAAAGTACTGCCGCAGCGATGCAAAAAGTCGCTGAACAGAATTCACCAGAAATTGCAGTTTTAGGTAGTGAAGCAGGTGGGGCACTTTATCAGTTACAAGTTCTGGAACAGAATCTAGCAAATCAATCACATAATATTACTCGTTTCATTATTGTTTCCCGTCAACCTATTGAAGTTGCAGAACAAGTACCAGCCAAAACGACATTTATTATGGCAACTGGACAGCAGGCCGGAGCGCTGGTAGATGCGCTAATGGTGCTGAAAAAACATAATATTATTATGAGTAAACTGGAATCTCGCCCGATTAACGGAAATCCGTGGGAAGAGATGTTTTATATTGATGTCCAGGCTAATATCCGTTCAATCAATACACAACACGTCCTGAAAGCATTGGCGAAAATCACTCATTCATTAAAGGTATTGGGATGTTACCCAACAGAAAGTGTGATACCGGTTAACCCTTCCTGATTAAAAAGAACCGGGTATTAAAATATCCGGTTCAGATTATTGGCTTTTAATATTTTGATTATCAATGAGAAAAGTTAATCTTCGGTTTAAAGGCTTTTTATTTATTTTATAAATCCCAACTTCTCAGCTTAAATAATATGGATTATCGTTTTCCATGCCATCTGAAAACAAGAGAGTAAAAAATTTCCACTTATTCGCATAGGATTAAATACGTTTTATTTGAATGTGATAAAACCGGTATTAATAAAAACCATGTTTTATCTGTCACCTCGGTTTTAAAATCTGGAAAAAAACCGCAAGCATATCATGAAAAAGAAGGCAAAAACTTTAATCATTAAAAGTAAAACAGAAATGATTAAAGCTTTTTTAAAGCAAGTAAAAAATTCGGTGTTATACTGACTTTAGAAGAGAAAACATCAGAAAAGACAAGTTTTAAATTTATTAACAAGGTGACAAAATGACAGGAATAACCATAGAACAAGAATATGAGATTGTATCAAAACATTTATCCAGAATGTCCACATTAAGAAGATTTGCTCAAACAAAAGATGTTGAATGGTTAGAAGATGTTTACAAAGCATTAGAGGTAGTCGTTCAAGACAGCAAAGAAACCTTCAGATTAATGAGCTTAGAAGCGGAACAAAAAGAACAAAAACGTTTAGACATATTAAGAATGATTGAAGAAATCGGCCTTGATCTTAAGACCATTAACATACCTATTACTCTTTCTGATTTTAAACCTAAAAAATCAAAGACAGGAAAAGGAAAAACGAGAAAACCTAAGTATCAGTTTAATGAAAATGGAGAAATTAAATACTGGTCAGGAAACGGTAAAAAACCATCAGGTTTACAAAAACTCCTCAATGAAGGTCATTCATTAAATGAATTTTTAATTAAAAAATAAAAAACCTCGGAATGAGAATAGCCTCACAAGTTTTAATATTATTGACTTTCTTTCTTTGCTTGCATTCGCTTTTGTGGCGATCGCAAGCGCTTTTTTATCGGTGATTAACTCGGTTATTAATTAAAAAAGTGTAAAAAAACAGGCTCCCATTAATGCCAAATTTTTAAAAGGTAAAGAGCATTTAAAAACAGACTACTCCCCACTTATTCATCATCGATGCTATATCCCAATTATTTTACGAAATAGATTATAAAAATAACGCAATAAAAAAGAGGGAAAACGGTTAAAAGGATGATTAACATTCGTTAAATATAAAACACGATATCCCATGATGATTAAACCTAATAAAAAACAGGTGTAAAAAAAGGGAAAACATGGTTAAAGCCGCATGCCATTAAATCCAGAAGCTAAAACCATGACTTTTAATAATAACTTAAAAACTGCCCATCATAAAACCATCAGTAAAAAAATAAGAAATAAAATTGGTTTTGTTAATGCTTAAAACGAATATGATTAATATTCATTGCGCGTAAAATACCGACATACCATGA
>NZ_JAPFCD010000091.1:0-9014 GCF_026153155.1 Photorhabdus aballayi
CCCACGCTGGCGTTTGGATTGACGGAGGTACACCGTGATGGTTCGCAGGTAACGGAGTCCCATCGGATGCTGACACCGGAGCTGAATGACTGCCTGCGCAGTCAGGCCCGGCGTTTTGGGGTCAGTCTGGCGGCCCTGTGTCATCTGGCCTGGGCACAGGTATTATCGCGTACCAGTGGTCAGGAAAAAGTGGTGTTCGGTACCGTCCTGTTTGGGCGGATGCAGGCGGGAGAAGGAACCGAGAGTAGCACAGGGTTATTTATCAACACGTTACCATTGCGACTGGATATCGATGATACCCCGGTGCAGGAGCGGGTGCGGGAAACACATCACCGGTTAGCGGGATTGTTGACGCATGAACATGCTTCACTGGCGTTGGCCCAGCGTTGCAGTGGAGTCGCCAGTGGAACGCCGTTGTTTAATGCCTTGCTGAACTACCGGCATAATGCCCCGTTGGCGGCTTCAGATGAGCCCCTGAAGGGTATTGAATTTCTGGGCGCACAAGAGCGGACTAACTATCCGATTGTTTTGTCGGTGGAGGATTTTGGGGATACACTCGGTCTGACGGCTCAGGTAGTACAACCCTTTGAGTCAGCACGGCTATGCGACTATATGCAGCAGGCGCTGGAAAGTCTGGCGGAAGCGCTGGAACATACGCCGGACAGGCCGGTTCGGGCATTGGAAATTCTGCCGGAAGCAGAGCGGACCTTATTGTTAAAAACCTGGAATGCGACAGAAACCGTCTATCCAGACCAGTTATGTATTCACCAGTTGTTTGAACAACAAGTGGAGAGAACGCCTGATGCCACAGCACTCATATATGAAGAGCAGACACTCAGCTATGCCGAACTGAATACCCGGGCTAACCGACTGGCTCGTCAGTTAATCGAACAGGGGATTAGTCCCGGCAATCATGTTGCGTTCCTGTTAGCGCGTTCGATAGAACTGGTGGTGGCTCAATTAGCGGTTCTCAAAGCCGGGGCGGTTTACGTGCCGGTTGATCCCGATGTGCCGGATGAGCGAAAAAACTGGCTAATAAGTGATTGTTCCGCCAAATTATTGCTCACCGATACACAGGCGGATATTCCGGCTAACCTAGCTGTGCCGCTGCTTCGTCTCTCGGATGAGACAGACACGGGCCGTGAAGAAGATCGCATCAATCCTGACTTACCGCGTTCTAGCACTGAGTTAGCGTATATCATGTACACCTCCGGTTCTACCGGGACACCCAAAGGGGTTTTGGTACCGCATCGCGCGGTAGTCCGGCTGGTTATCAATAATGGCTATGCTGAAATCGGACCGGATGATCGGGTAGCTTTTGCCGCTAATCCGGCATTTGATGCCAGCACATTTGAAGTCTGGGCACCGTTGCTTAATGGTGGCGCATTAGTGGTTGTTGATCACGCCACTTTGCTAACGCCGCAGGCGTTTGTACAGGCTTTACAGATTCAGAGAATGACGGTTCTGTGGTTGAGTGTCGGGTTGTTTAACCAGCTGGCAGCGAAACTGCCTCCGGTTTTGCCGCAGATAAAACTGCTGATTGTCGGCGGAGATACTCTTGATCCGCATGTCATCGGCCAGGTACTGAACACCAGTCCGCCACAACAGTTATTAAATGGTTATGGGCCGAGTGAAGGCACCACTTTTACCACAACGTACCGTATCGAGGCATTAGCACCGGGAGCAACCAACATCCCGATTGGCCGGCCAATCGCCAATACGCGGGTTTATTTGTTAGATGCTGAGCGGCAGCCAGTACCGCTGGGGGTGACCGGTGAGATTTATGTGGGTGGAGATGGGGTGGCCTGTGGTTATCTTAATCGGTCTGAATTGACCGCCGAGCATTTCCTTACCGATCCGTTCAGTGATAACCCGGATGCTCGCCTGTACCGCACCGGGGATTTTGCTCGCTATCTGCCGGATGGTAGTCTGGTGTTTATTGGCCGTAATGACCGGCAAGTTAAAATTCGGGGCTTCCGGATAGAACCGGGGGAAATTGAAGCCCGGTTAACAGAATTCCCTGCGGTGCGGGAGGCAGCTGTGCTGGCGTTAGGTGATGATTATGACAAGCGTCTGGTTGCCTATGTGGTGGCAGAAGCGGATGATGAATTGGTCAATAATCTGCGAATTCACCTGAATACCCGATTGCCTGATTATATGGTGCCAGCGGCGTTTGTCCGTTTAGATGCCTTCCCGTTGACACCCAACGGCAAGCTAGATCGTAAGGTTTTGCCGGTACCGGGCGAAGAAGCCTTTGTACACCAGATTTACGAAGCCCCACAAGGAGAAATTGAAATTGCCCTGGCGGCTATCTGGCATGAGTTATTGGGGATTGAGCAGATTAGCCGACATGATAATTTCTTTGCGCTAGGTGGGCATTCGTTGCTAGCGGTACGGATGATGAACCGGATAGCGACTTTAGGCGTTGAATTACCGCTGAGTACGTTATTTGAATCGCCTTCCTTGATTGCTTTTGCTGAGGTGATGCGTGCCCAACTTAATAAACAGGGAAGTGTACGGCCGGCTATCATGCCGATATCTCGTGGGGGGGAATTGCCGCTGTCATTTGCGCAACAGCGTTTGTGGTTCTTATCACAACTTGACGGCGTGAGTAAAACCTATCATATTCCGATGGCACTGCGTTTGCGGGGACAACTTAATATTAGTGTATTGCAACAAGCACTTGATACGCTGTTTTCCCGCCATGAAGCGTTACGCTCCATATTTGTTTCCGTTGATGATCAACCACAGGTGAGATTGTTGACATCAGATAATGGAGTACCTTTGGTTCAACATGATCTACGTGGGATATCTGATGCTGAAGTGATACTTGAACGCTTGAGTACGGAGGAGATCTACACGCCGTTTGCTCTTAGTGAAGGCCCACTTATCCGTGCCTGTCTTATCCAACTCACGGATAATGAATATCAGTTTCTGCTCACCCAGCATCACATTGTTTCAGACGGCTGGTCTGTAAGTGTATTAATGCGTGAGTTGAGTGTTCTCTATATCGCTTTTCTAGCGGAACAACCGAATCCGTTGCTACCATTAACAATTCAATATCCTGATTATGCTGCATGGCAGCGCCAGTGGTTTACAGTTAAGCGCTTACAAGCTCAATCTGACTATTGGAGAATGATGTTGGCTGATGCGCCGGTTCTATTGGATTTGCCTACTGATAAGCCTCGACCTCCTCAGCAGTCGTTTGTAGGAAATGTGTTACCGATTGCTCTGGATAAAGAATTAACGGAATCTCTCAAACGCTTGAGTAAGCAGCATGGGGTAACGTTATTTATGGTCTTACTGTCGGCTTGGACCACAGTTCTGTCACGTTTGTCAGGTCAGGATGATCTAGTTATCGGTACGCCAAGCGCGGGTCGCGGTCGACAAGAAGTGGAATCTCTAATCGGGTTTTTCGTTAATACATTAGCTTTACGCATTGACTTATCAAATGAATTGAATGTGACTGAATTGCTCGCGCACGTAAGGCAAACGACGTTGACGGCTCAGGAAAATCAGGACCTGCCATTTGAACAGGTAGTGGAAATCGTGCAACCGCCGCGCCGGCTAGCACATACTCCGCTGTTCCAGGCCATGTTTGCCTGGCAGAACAATGAACATACGGAATGGAAACTGCCGGGATTAACCGTTATTCCGGCTGTTCCATCTTTTAACACCGTTAAGTTTGATCTCGAATTGGAACTGTTTGAGGAGGAGGGCAAAATTGTTGGTTATCTCGGTTATTCAACCGCCCTGTTTAATCAACCAACAATTAAACGACATATCGGCTACTTGCACACGGTGCTGCAAGTGATGGCGGCTAATCCCCAACAGCGGGTCAGGGAAATTGATATCCTGGCACCGGCAGAGCGCAGGTTATTGCTGGAAACCTGGAACGCAACAAAAACCGCGTACCCTGATTCATTGTGTATTCATCAGTTGTTTGAGCAACTGGTGGAGAGAATGCCTGATGCCACAGCACTCATATATAAAGAGCAGACACTCAGCTATGCCGAACTGAATACCCGGGCTAACCGGCTGGCTCGTCAGTTAATCGAACAGGGGGTTCGTCCCGGCGATCAGGTTGCGCTCCTGTTAGCGCGTTCGATAGAACTGGTGGTGGCTCAATTGGCGGTGCTTAAAGCCGGGGCGGTTTACGTGCCGGTTGATCCCGATGTGCCGGATGAGCGGAAAAACTGGCTGATAAGCGATTGTGCCGCCCGGTTGTTGCTCACTGATACACGGACGGAGATCCCGGCTGATCTGGCTGTGCCGCTGTTTCGTCTTCCGGATGAGAAAAATATGAACAGCGAGCAAGATAGTATTAACCCTGACTTGCCGCGTTCCAGCACTGAGTTAGCGTATATCATGTACACCTCCGGTTCCACCGGGACACCGAAAGGGATCCTGGTGCCACACCGCGCCGTGGTCCGGCTGGTCGTCAATAATGGCTACGCGGAAATCGGACCGGATGACCGGGTCGCCTTTACGGCAAATCCGGCTTTCGATGCCGGCACGTTTGAAGTCTGGGCACCGTTGCTTAACGGTGGGACGCTGGTGGTTATCGATCACACTACGTTATTGACGCCGCCGGAGTTAGTCCGGGCTTTACAAACCCACCGAATCACGGTGCTGTCGCTGGTTGTCGGGTTATTTAACCAACTGGCGGAGGAACTATCCCCGGCTCTGCCGCAGATAAAACTGCTGATTGTCGGGGGCGATGCCCTTGATCCGCATGTCATCAGTCAGGTACTGAATACTCATCCGCCCCAGCGATTATTGCAGGCTTATGGCCCGAGTGAAGGCACCACCTTTACCACAACGTACCGTATTGATGCATTAGCACCGGGAGCAACCCACATCCCGATTGGCCGGCCAATCGCCAATACGCGGGTTTATTTGTTAGATGCTGAGCGGCAGCCAGTACCGCTGGGGGTGACCGGCGAGATTTATATTGGCGGAGACGGGGTCGCCTGTGGTTATCTGAACCGGCCTGAGCTGACGGCGGAACGTTTCCTGGTCGATCCGTTCAGTGATGCCCCGGATGCACAGATGTACCGTACCGGGGATTTGGCCCGTTACCTGCCGGACGGTAATCTGGAATTCCTGGGCCGTAACGACCAGCAGGTTAAGATCCGCGGTTTCCGCATTGAACCGGGGGAAATTGAAGCCCGGCTGATGGACTGCCCGGCGGTGCGTGAGGCCGCGGTATTAGCCCTGGGGGATGGGCCGGACAAACGGCTGGTGGCCTATGTGGCGGCAGAAGCGGAGGACGGGCTGGTGAACAGTCTGCGCGTGCGCCTGAGCACGCTTTTGCCGGATTATATGGTGCCGGCGGCTTTTGTGCGTCTGGAGGCGTTTCCATTAACCCCGAACGGTAAGCTGGATCGCCGGGCATTGCCGGCGCCTGATGAGGCCGCCTTTGCCCGTCAGGCTTATGAAGCCCCGCAAGGGGAGACAGAAGCGGCCCTGGCGGCCATTTGGCGAGAGTTGCTGAGCATTGAACACATTAGCCGGCACGACAATTTCTTTACCCTGGGCGGTCATTCCCTGCTGGCAGTACGGATGATGAACCGAATAACTGCTTTAGGTATTGAACTGCCGTTAACTGTGTTGTTTGAATTTCCCTCTTTAGTTGCTCTTGCTGAGGCAATAAAGATTCGGCTTGGTGAACAGAACAATAGGCTGCCTGCTATCCAGCCAATATCCCGCAAAGATAAGTTGCCTTTGTCATTCGCTCAGCAACGTCTGTGGTTCCTAGCCCAGCTTGAAGACGTCAGTAAGACCTACCATATTCCGATGGCCCTACGTTTATGTGGTCAGCTTGATATTATTGCCTGGCAGCAGGCACTAGATGTTTTGTTTGCCCGCCACGAAGCGTTACGCTCTACATTTGTGATGGTAGACGGCCAGCCACAGGTTGTACTGTTACCAGCTAATTCGGGAATGCCGATAAAGCGATACGATCTGCGTACCGCGTCCGATATGGATGAACAATGTCAGCGTTTATGTACACAGGAGATTGAAGCACCGTTTGATCTTGCCCAAGGTCCGTTAATCCGTGCTGCTTTGATACAAAGGGCTGACGAGGATTATATTTTCTTACTGACTCAGCATCATATTGTATCAGATGGTTGGTCTGTTGGCGTGTTAATGCGAGAATTGAACGCACTCTATACGACTTTTTTGATGGGACAACCTGTTCCATTACCGCCACTGGTGGTTCAGTATCCTGATTATGCGGCTTGGCAACGTCAGTGGTTTTCGATTGAGCGTCTACAATCTCAATCTGACTATTGGCGTAGCATGTTGGCTGATGCTCCCATTCTGCTGGATTTGCCCACTGACAGGCCACGCTGGCCTGAACAGTCATTTGCTGGAAATTTTGTGCCTATCAAACTGGACACAGAATTAACCACTGCGCTTAAACAATTGAGTGAACATCATGGTGTTACGTTATTTATGGTCTTGCTGTCAGCATGGAGCGTCGTATTATCGCGCCTGTCAGCTCAGGAGGATATCGTTATTGGTACCCCGAGTGCAGGAAGAAATCGCCAGGAAATAGAATCCTTAATCGGATTCTTTGTCAATACACTAGCCTTACGTATTGATTTATCAGGGGCACTCAATGTAGCGGAATTACTAGAGCGTGTACGGGAAATCGCGTTGATGGCACAGGTGCATCAAGACCTGCCATTTGAACAGGTAGTGGAAATCGTGCAACCGCCGCGCCGGCTAGCACATACTCCGCTGTTCCAAGTCATGTTTGCCTGGCAGAACGATGAGCATACGGAATGGAAGCTGCCGGGATTAACCGTCACTCCGGCTGATCAATCTTTTAACTCCGTTAAGTTTGATCTCGAATTGGAACTGTTTGAGGAGGAGGGCAAAATTGTTGGTTATCTCGGTTATTCAACCGCCCTGTTTAATCAACCAACAATTAAACGACATATCGGCTACTTGCACACGGTGCTGCAAGTGATGGCAGCTAATCCCCAACAGCGGGTCAGGGAAATTGATATCTTGGTACCGGCAGAGCGCAAGTTATTGCTGGAAACCTGGAACGCAACAAAAACCGCGTACCCTGACTCATTGTGTATTCATCAGTTGTTTGAGCAACAGGTGGAAAAAACGCCAAAGGCGCTGGCATTAATCGCGGGAGATAAGTCCCTTAGCTATAGGGAACTGAATACTCGGGCTAACCGGCTGGCTCGTCAGTTAATCGAACAGGGGATTCGTCCCGGCGATCAGGTTGCGCTCCTGTTAGCGCGTTCGATAGAACTGGTGGTAGCCCAATTGGCGGTGCTTAAAGCCGGGGCGGTTTACGTGCCGGTTGATCCCGATGTGCCGGATGAGCGGAAAAACTGGCTGATAAGCGATTGTGCCGCCCGGTTGTTGCTCACTGATACACGGACGGAGATCCCGGCTGATCTGGCTGCGCCGCTGTTTCGTCTTCCGGATGAGAAAAATACGAACAGCAAGCAAGATGGTATTAACCCTGACTTGCCGCGTTCCAGCACTGAGTTAGCGTATATCATGTACACCTCCGGTTCCACCGGGACACCGAAAGGGATCCTGGTGCCACACCGCGCCGTGGTCCGGCTGGTCGTCAATAATGGCTACGCGGAAATCGAACCGGATGACCGGGTCGCCTTTACGGCAAATCCGGCTTTCGATGCCGGCACGTTTGAAGTCTGGGCACCGTTGCTTAACGGTGGGACGCTGGTGGTTATCGATCACACTACGTTATTGACGCCGCCGGAGTTAGTCCGGGCTTTACAAACCCACCGAATCACGGTGCTGTCGCTGGTTGTCGGGTTATTTAACCAACTGGCGGAGGAATTATCCCCGGCTCTGCCGCAGATAAAACTGCTGATTGTCGGGGGCGATGCCCTTGATCCGCATGTCATCAATCAGGTACTGAATACTCATCCGCCCCAGCGATTATTGCAGGCTTATGGCCCTAGTGAAGGCACCACCTTTACCACAACGTACCGTATCGAGGCATTAGCCCCGGGAGCAACCCACATCCCGATTGGCCGGCCAATCGCCAATACGCGGGTTTATCTGTTAGATGCTGAGCGGCAGCCAGTACCGCAGGGGGTGACCGGCGAGATTTATATTGGCGGAGACGGAGTCGCCTGTGGTTATCTGAACCGGCCTGAGCTGACGGCGGAGCGTTTCCTGGTCGATCCGTTCAGTGATACCCCGGATGCACAGATGTACCGCACCGGGGATTTGGCCCGTTACCTGCCGGACGGTAATCTGGAATTCCTGGGCCGTAACGACCAGCAGGTTAAAATCCGCGGTTTCCGCATTGAACCGGGGGAAATTGAAGCCCGGCTGATGGACTGCCCGGCGGTGCGTGAGGCCGCGGTATTAGCCCTGGGGGATGGGCCGGACAAACGGCTGGTGGCCTATGTGGCGGCGGAAGCGGAGGACGGACTGGTGGACAGTCTGCGTACGCGCCTGAGCGCTCTCTTGCCGGATTATATGGTGCCGGCGGCGTTTGTGCGTCTGGAGGCGTTTCCATTAACCCCGAACGGTAAGCTGGATCGCCGGGCATTGCCGGTACCGGATGAGGCCGCCTTTGCCCGTCAGGCTTATGAAGCCCCGCAGGGGGAGACAGAAGCGGCCCTGGCGGTCATTTGGCGAGAGTTGCTGGGCATTGAACACATTAGCCGGCACGACAATTTCTTTACCCTGGGCGGTCATTCCCTGCTGGCAGTACGGATGATGGAACGCCTGCGCCATCTGGGACTGACGCTGGCGGTACGCAACCTGTTTCAGGCACCGGTGCTATCAGACCTGGCGCAAACACTGGGGCAGCACCGGGCGGTGGTGGTGCCGCCCAACCTTATCACCCCCACAATAACCGCGCTGTCTCCAACGATGCTGCCGTTGGTTAACTTAACCCAGTCTGACATTGACTTCATTATCAGACAAGTCCCGGGCGGACTCGCTAATATTCAGGATATCTATGCCTTATCACCGTTACAGGACGGCATTTTATT
>NZ_JAPFCD010000092.1:0-8798 GCF_026153155.1 Photorhabdus aballayi
AGGAGGGGGGATTACCTGCGTGACTTATGAAGAAATTATTCAAGCAAATACGAATGTTGCGCTTGATGAGGGATCGTTACAAATTCGATTGTCAGAGAAATTAAAAGATCCCGACGCCATCAAGATAGTGCAGTATTTGAATGGTAAGGATTTGCAGTTTTTGAAGGATAATATTACTACTTCTGACAGAGTTGCCGCTGTCGCCTTAGATCCAACTTCATAGCCTGTAATGGTCTTTGGTGCAAAAGCGATGATTCAGGGGGCGAAAGGGAAAGAGCAGCTACTTGCGGCAGGTGTCACCAGTGGGGTAAATGCAGCTATTCAATATGGTACAACAGGAGAAGTGAAGTTATCTGATGTAATTGGAGCAGGTGTTGTCGGCGCTATCACAGCAGGGAAAGGTTATAACCCAACCGTTACTTGGAATGCGGTAGGTGGTTATTATGTCGCAGAAATCAAAGGAGATGATCCTTTCTTGAATGCAATAATAAGTAAAGGCGGAGCCAGTGTCGGATATGCGGCTGGTAATATTCTGAAAATCCCAATGGAGAAGATTCTCAATCCAATATCGAAACAACTTGAATGGGAACCAATCGGGATTTGGACAATTACAAAGCCTGTGAAACAAAGTTCAGTTCCATCAGTGGCTGGTAACGTTGGTGATTCAGTAACATCAGGTATATTTAACGATAGCATGGGGAAAGCTATAAAAGATAAGGCGCAACAAGATGAAAAAAAATAAGTCTATATTAGCTTTGTTGTATTTATCTTGCTCTTTTTTTCTCTTTATATTTTTTATGTGCATACTAGCTGCAACACTTGGTTATTGGGTTGGAGGTGGAAAAGAAATTTTCCACTTCATTAGTAGCAACGTTAGTATGTACTTGAAAGTCAGTACATCTGGATTTCTAGTCGGCTTTGTGCTTTGGTTATTTGATATTCGTTAGTTACCCGATAAGAACGATCCCAGCTGTTGAGTTGGGATTTTGTTGTTGTGGAGAATAACTATCTCAAAGCAGATCAAGATCAGCAACGGAAAGCGGTGGAAACAAGGATCACGAAAGATTATTTAGAAAAACAACAGAAAGATCTCATTAATCTTGTCCAATCACCGGGTTGTGACGACGATTGTAGAAAGCTGGCAGAATATAGTATCAATCAGCTTACGCCCGTAATTGATAATTACGAGACATGGCAGAAAACCAACAATATTCCGCGGGCAGCAATCGCAACGATTACGCTTGCCTTACCAGCGTTAAGCAAGGCAGCAACACCTGTCGTTTCCAATTGGGTCGGAAGTACAACTATTGCGAATCGAGCGATAGGTGTTGGTACTACAGGCTTAGCCAACCTAGGGATGCAAAGTTATAATATCTACAATAATCCCCAAGAAAGTTTCAGCTATGCCAGCTTCGGGACAGCTTTGGTAACTGGCGGTACAACGGCTGGGATGGGATATTGGGGTACAGTTACGACTAACACATTGGGGGCAGGCGTTTCTAGTGCAATTGATAGAAATTCACCGTGGTTACCGATGGGAGGTGCGTTTGTGGGATCGTCAGTGGGGTATGGGCTAGCAACAGGAACCACTAACTACCTTGATGGTAAAATTAACTCTTGGTCAAATGGATTTAAAGAAAGATTTAGTGTGATCAATCCTTATATATCAGCACCGCCATTGGTATCTCCTGTTCCTGATATTGTTGGTAGTGGAATGGGAGCTATTGGTTCTGAAGCTGCAAATAAAGCAGTCATGGATGAATTAAACTCTAAGGATAAAAAATGAAATTTATGATTTACTTTTTATCTTGGTCTTTAGTTTTGTGCATAGGTGTGTTCACCACAGTCATGGCAGTAAAACTATTAGTTAAATTTGTTCTTTTTTTTGAAACTGGCACGTTTTCCATTGGTTACAAAGATATTGTTGAAGCATCTGGTATCGGTGTTGTTATGGGGATATTCCTAGGTGCTGTTGTCTGTTTGGTAAATTATCTTCAATATAAAAGGTCTTAGGAAAAACTTGATGTTGTCATAATACTGAAAAGCTCCCGGCCTGAGATGAGATGCACCCCGAAAGTTGGACACCCAACAAGTAGGGGGAAGTTCTCCATAAAGAAGTACAGAAAGAATTCGTTTAAGCTTAAGCGTCAAGTCACTCAAAGCACTACTCATGCCGCGGTCAGTGACGGTGCCCCGATTATCCGGGATAAAGACAACCAGCAACAGGATATCACCCTCTCAGCCGGGATACCGACCATGCCAATAATGCTCTCAGTCCTATTCTTTGACAAAGAGAAAGAGCAGCAACGACTGAAACAGGCCCAACTGATTGGCAAAATCAGTGCGCAGGTGATTGACATCGCCAGTACCGAAGGGGCCATTATCGCCACCAAAGCCGCCCACGCCAAACTGGAGAACATCAGTGACCCGGATAGAAAAGCGGCCCATCAAAGTATTGAAGGCCAAAGGTGAAACCGACATCACCCCGGAACTCATTAAAGACCAGATTTACAAGACCGCCTATAATCAGGCATTGAATGAGTCTGGCTTTGGCACCGGTGGGAAATACCACACCGCTTTACAGGCTGCTACTGCGGCCATTCAGGGACTCGCGGGCGGCAATATTGGTTAGGCGCTGGCGGGCGGTGAACTGGCCGCCCGGGAACTGATGAAGCACATTCACGGCGAAAATGTTAAAGTCAGTGACTTAAGTGAATAGGAAAAACAGACTATCAGCACCCTCTCCACTCTGGCGGCGGGTCTGGCAGGCGGCATTGCCGGTACCCAGGCCGGCAAGAATCGGTGGAGAATAACCTCCAACTGTCAAAAAGAATGATACGTTGATTAAGGGCAAAAACCTGCTGAAAGCGTCACAAAATATCGTCTGACTCACCAATGAAGACAAAGCCAGTAATGTACTTTTAGGCAAATATCGTTCAGGTAAATTAGACGAAAAAGGAAAGCTGGAGCTGGCTACCTTACTCAACCAATATGGGTCTGAGTTACAGACAGAGTACGGTTTCTCAGGGAAAGAAGCGGCTGCCGCAATTCAAAATCTAGTTAAGGGAGGGGCATTTGTCGCAACAGCCGCAGATGCGAAAGCCTATAATGAGGCACTAAGCTATCTGAAAATGCACAGTGTACACTCAGGACAAGCTGCTATCGGAACAGATGCATTAATGGCATTACCCGGCATGCCAGGGACGCTTATTAGGGGAAGCCTCGTTATCGGGGGTTCATATCAGGCGGGAACAGGTATTGGGCAGATTATTGATGGTGAATATAGCCGTGGGGTAGCAAATATGAGTCTGGGTTCACTGGCTATATTTGGAGGTGTTGCCGGTAATAAAGCCATAACCAAGCCGACAGAAGGGATCGTCTCACCAGATAAACTCACAATTCAGGAAAGCAGCAGGGTTTTGGATAAAAAAACTCATACATCCATTCCTAAGGTGACCGCAGAGTTAACTGATAAAGAAACCGGGAAAAAATTTACTGACACCAATCAGGGGAATAGACCTGATTATTATCTTGGTGATCAAAGTCGCCCTACACTAATCAATGATATGGTACAGGCGAAAATAGATAAACGCCCAGAAAAAAATTATCCTAATGGAAATATGGCATCAGCACATGCAGAAGTTGGAACTATCCAGCAAGCATATGAGCAAGGAATGACTCAAGGGCGCAATATGGAAATGTCAATTAGAGGTGAAAAAATTTGTACATATTGTCTCAGTGATATCAAGTCCATGACAGAGAAACCAGGTCTTAAATCACTAACACTGCATGAGGAAAAAACAGGAAGGATACTATATTGGGAAAAAGGTACGAAAGGTTTCCGTGTGAAGGATAATGATTAATGGATAATTTATTACTATCTTGGTCTATTTTGCGAAATGGAGGGAGTGAAAAATATCCCTCCTGGGAGAGAGTAAATAATTTATTACATTCTCTGAAAATAAACTCAGGTTGTGTAACTATTGATTATTTAGATAATGAAGGATACTTACTATCAGAGCTTCAGGTTAGGATGGATAATGGGATTTATTTAGTTACCATGCTAGATGAGAATGATGAAATATTCACATTTTGGGATCCAATTCAGTCAAATGAAAAAATAGATATACTTGGCGATTACTGGCCTGCTCGCCAACTTACAAAAGATTTCGATTTTGTAGTGAAAGTATTCAAAGAATTTTTTGATACAGGCAATGTGTCAAAAGAACTCCTAAATTAAGCGACCAACCCCGGCCATTGCAAAACCGGGGTTATTTTTACCACCAACATTAATCAGATAGGATAATATTAAATCGTTACATGAAATTAAAGCCGTCCTTAGCAGGATACAAACTGTCCAAACTGCTCGTCCGACACTGAAGGCGGTGGCTACAAAGCCAACAACAACCTGAACTCTGGTTAAGCCGTCATTAACATATCCATTGCTGAACAGGAAATATTCAATGATGATTTATTCTCTTTGAAACAATAAGCTATTAATTCTCCACAACGTTAAAAAACTTTTACAATAATATAATAATTCCCTTCATTCAGATATAAATATTTGGTTTTACTGATATCAGTGAAATTCAATTTAAACTACTAATACGCTACAAAAAAGAACTCATTCTGTAAACAAATGTGAAAATTCACTAGGTCATAAAAAATTATTTACTTTTTACTCTAATAATCACTATATTTTCCCTTGAAACCAAAAAAAATAAATTTCTATCTATAATATTTTAAAATCCTCCAGATCCTATCGGTAGCCAAATAAACCTGATTTGAATAACAAAATATATAAATTCAAATGAACTCATGCTTTATTTTAAAAACAACAATAAAAAATCCCTGATAAATTCTATAACATCAGAGATTTTTCACACGAAAATAATTAAATTAGAAAATCACAATAAGAAATAACCCTCAGATTGAAAATAATATCTTGGAGGGATATATTTATCATAACCATGATCTTTACAAATCTGCCTAAGTTCAATAGCCGAACCAATTTTTAATTTCCCATAGATAATTTTAAAATAATTATCCACAGTACGGATTGAGTATTTCATTTTATCAGCAATGGATTTATTGCCAATCCCTCGACAAAATAAAAAAATCATTATCCATTCTTTCTCTGTCAATATATCATTAGGAGGTCTAAACCCAGATGATATATATTTATTTTTTTTAATATAATTATCTATTTTAAAATACTCTATTTCTCTAACATGGGAAATTATTCCGATAAATTTATTATTTTCATCCATGAGTGGAAATTTACTACAATAATAATATCTTAATCGTTTATTTTTCCCTACTGGAGAAATACCTATGGCTGATATCCGTTTCATACATTGCAAAATTTTACGGTCATGTTCTTCAAAAAGATGAGCAAGATGATTAACTGATGTAGGTAATTCTCTATCTGTATAACCAATGACATCAAAACTTCTAGGCAAGTTATTAACTTTAAAAAACTTTCTATTAGCATAAATGAAACGCAATTTTTTATCTTTTACAAACCATATTTCAGAACTTATATTCCACATATTTGTTAATTGAGGGGTAATCAAAGGAAAATTTTCACATATTGATTGATTCATATAAAACCTTTAAAAAATTATTATATTTTAAACTGCATATTCCTGCAAATGACTCCAATTAAACAAATAAAAAATCAGGCAGAAAAAAACGTAATAATCAAAAATCATACGTCATTTTAATATGATAAATATAATATCTCGATAATAAGCTTACAAGACAATAGAAATCTTTCTGTTCTATAACTATTAAAATGTTTTTTAGACAATATTCATCCAACTACGTGACAGAATTAACGCCTATTTTTGATATATTTTTATCATAAGAAGTTCAATTGTGCTATAGAAAACATTCAATATTAACCAATCTGGTTTCTAGTATAAAAAAAAATAAAACCACATTTCATTTACACAAAGATAAAATATCAGACAGTGGTTGAAAAATAATGGATTACAGTAGTTTTTTTATAGTATTGATGCAGACTAAACTTCTGCCTTACAACAATAAAATATAACATCAATACTGCTTACATCTTCATGATAAAAAGGTAATTTTTCATTAAAATAGGATGACGAAATTTTCCTTCTCCAAAGAAATGCATTTCAAAAAAATATATTTTATCTTTGATAAATCCCTATATAAGCTTAGCTCAATTTCGAGGTAATAATCCTTCATAACTGAACGATTTTTGAAAATCATTAGGATATTTCAATACCGAATCACCGAGAAGAAAACATGAAGAACTATCTTTTACTCATTATGGCTCATTACTTAGTTTCCATTTTATTGATAATCTGAGATGATACCGTATAGTTCTTCATGAAAAATTCGAGATAATTTAAGATTCAAGCAAACATCCTACTTTCTGATTTCAAAAATTTCTCTGGTACATAGAGATCAAAATCATTAAAGCGGCAATATTCCTCCAACTGATGGCCATATCTAACACCAATCTTACTATATATTCTTACCATATAATCTTCAACGGTGCGGTAGGAAATATTCAATATTTTTCCAATCTGTTTATTCGTATATTTCTGCAAGAAGAGAAAAATAACATCCCACTCCCGTTCAGTAAACAAATTAGACGGTGGTTGGAATATAATAGATGAAGGAAGTTTACCATGAAATAGACGCGTTAGGGATGAATCCTGAACTTCCCATCCGTGAAAAATAACGCCTATGCATTCTTTTTCATTATTATATATTGGATATTTTTCGCAAAAATAAGATGACAGAAATTTTTTATTATTAAACCTATGCGTTTCAAGTGAGCATACCCTTTTGCCTTTCATCATTACTCTTTTATCATGTTCAACAAATTCTTTTGCAAACTCAGCACCCTCCCAAGGAAGTTCGTAGTCAAAACGTCCTTCATAATCAAATAAATCTGGAAGATTTTCAAGATGTTTAAGTGCTTGATTACCATAAATGAAACATGAGTTTTTATCTTTTATCCCCCAAGGATCATTATTTACACTCATCGTATTAATTATCTGTGGTGAAATCATTGACTGATTAGATTCTTTCATAACAAAATCCTACGATTGGTTGATGATTTATAATTCCCTACTATTAATAATGACAAACTTCTCAGAGGTGTAACAATAAAACTTATTTTCTCTACAAAAATCTATTAATTCTATATATGTTATAGAATCAAATAGTTAGATTGATAATCTTTAACTCTCCATGACCCATGACTCTTTTTCCACAGATTAATTTCTAATAAATATTATTTCATTGGTTTATTTTTTCGCTTGATATAAAGACTCCTCAATTTATTAAGATATTTTTTCAAACAATTTTTTAGCCGATTTCAGCTTAACTATATAATAAATAATAGGACACTATAATTCATTCGTCAAAAATATGAATATATCATTCCAAAAGCGAAACTATTTAATATGGTTACTAATAATATTGGTAATACTTTCATATTGAAAATAATTTCCGCTTATTTAAAGTGGTCGCAAATCAAACGATCGCGATTTTGATTAATCCATTTTATCCAGATCACATAAGCCTGGTCGGAAAACACCAAAACAATCCAAATAGTGCGTCATAAATACTTGCACACACTTTTTTATCATGCAAATTTATGCAGGCCCATCTTGCCTGCTCGACTGTATTATGTGATCCTGATATGCTTATATGTTTCGGTAAAACCTATAGATAACCTTATTTATAATTACCACGATATTGAATAAAAAAGCAGATGTAAAGTCAAAATCTATTTTTTTTTCAGATTTGAGAGAAACTATTCAATGACAGAATCAAATGAAGAAAAAACCGTCAGAAAAAGGGATAAGACGGATCGCGTGATTCTGGACGCCCGGATAACTTATTTCGGTCAGCGTCTGCGCGAATCCATGAAAGGAGAAACAGCTGCAAAATTTGCTAAACGTTGTGGCCTGTCTGATAGAGCAATCTGGAACTACTTAGATGGTTTGACATATCCATCACTTGATAAAATCGCTACACTTGCCCATGCAAGTAATACCTCGATAGAGTGGTTAATACTTGGTCTAGACACATCTGGTTCGACTTCATGTGACGATACTAATCAACAACAAAGACAACCTACATTATCTGAAACATTAGAAGCAATGACACCTGAGGATGCAAAGTTGCTACTGAGCGAATTCTTGGGCATGATATCTAAATACTAATGACGTTATACCAAATCCAAGCCGCTAGCTAGTCTGTGCCTAATATAGTAGGAAATTACTATCATCTCATTAACTGAGCTTTACCGCCGTCTTCTTGCATAATACCATATCAACCAATTTGATTAAAAAATGGCTGTACTCACCAGTACAGCCGACTAATTACCCTATTTGTCCGAAATGTACTACCGGCTATCAATTCATAGCACAGCATGTGTAGATGAAAATCGGTAAAAATATTTATTTTAGAGTAGCAATTGAACATACTTAACTGTGCTCATTATCGCTGACTAATATTTTCTCTTTTCTATTAATATACTTCAAAAAAGCTGTGCCAAAAAATGTACTTAGCACAGCCGAATATTGTATTTATGGAAAAAAGAGATGACAATTATATAGCTAACTACGTCAAGGTCGCTTTTAATTCTAATAAAATAATTTACAATTTTTAAACGTAAAAAATACTTAAATAATCCTATATACCCGTGCTCATTGAAACTGCTTGATTTTCGCCCAAATGAGGTTCATGGTATCCGTCATGAAAATATTCATTACCGATGAACAAAAAGCCGAACTTGAACACCT
>NZ_JAPFCD010000093.1:0-8757 GCF_026153155.1 Photorhabdus aballayi
CAAACAGGGTCAACAAAAATAATTTAATTCCTGCCAGATGATACTCCCTGAAAATCTTTTTACATCTCTCAACTGCGCACACTATACACATTTTTCTGTAGGCTTTTATTTATCTGACTTTGTAAGGGTTAATACCGTGTTCCCTACTGACAAAATCCTCTTAAAACGCGGTGAAGTTTTGATTTCCAGCAAAGCGGGGATCTGAGTGGATTTACCGTTATCAAAAGGAAAACTT
Source organism: Photorhabdus aballayi (assembly GCF_026153155.1). Taxonomy (NCBI): domain Bacteria; kingdom Pseudomonadati; phylum Pseudomonadota; class Gammaproteobacteria; order Enterobacterales; family Morganellaceae; genus Photorhabdus; species Photorhabdus aballayi. The sequence goes on from NZ_JAPFCD010000093.1 coordinate 236, forward strand.
GGCGTTAAAGAGGAAAATGAAGGTGAATATAAGGAAGATGAATAAAGTATAAGGGGTTTTGCTACCAGACTGTGACGTATGTCATAACGCTTAAGCCAAACGCCTACAAAACCCATATTGATTGCTGTACTCTTATCATTTAAGGCATTTATTAGATAATTCAAAGAGCTATGATGGCCGAAACTTCCCTTTCGAATGATATTCTCCGTACCTGGCAACGTATAGAATTCTTCCAACCTTATACTCTTGAAAAAAAAGATAAAAGTTTACTCATTCCTCTTAAAACACTCTATCAGTTGGGAGATAAGGCACTACCCTGGCTTTCGTCAGAACTCCGTCAACAACATGATATTCCCGACAAAAAAGTCTTATACAACTTGTACGTCGGTTTGTTTGATAAAGCTATCGCTAACACGATCAGCCAAGCGGTGTTCGGTCCAGATGAAGGGTATTATGCAGAAGAATTTGAGCAACGACTGGATAAAGAAGGAACAACCTGCTTTGCCAAAATTCCATTAGGAGCGGAAGGAAACCCTGCTCTAGATAAATTTTCAGTGAGTTCTCTTCCCTGGGCTTTAGGGCACCTGCGTGATGAACGTTTTGAACAGCTTAATACGAAGATATTTTCAGCCAGTTGCGAACATCTTAAAAATACCCTTGGCAACTTTAGCGTTTCTCTGAGGCCAATACGAGAAAATGGCCCCGGTATTTTAAAAGCAAATGATATTTTAACACTGCTGACAACACATCTGGTGAATTGGGCAGATTTTGAACCCCAATGGCAATATGCTTTACAAATAGACTGGATGGAGGGAAATGGCGACTGTACAGAAGCATCACAAGAAAATGGCGATGAAATTGAAGAAGAAGTCAGCGCCAATGATAAAACCTTTGCACTTCCTATTTTAAATAGTTTTTTCTTTGAGGACATTGAATACGCTATTACGGCCCTGGAACGAGGAGATAGATGCAAAGCTCTCAGAACGTATCTTTCTCATCATAGTGTTTCAAGGAATCCAGACCTTTATTCACAAGACGGGCTTGCCTCCATTATCAGGCAACTGCATCCAGCGAAGATGCCTCTTGGACGCTGGCCTTCAGACCCCACACATGCCATGTCGCTAATGCAGCAATTTGCTATTAATACGGCGATAGAAGAACTCGCTGACGGTGGGCTGCTTTCCGTCAACGGCCCTCCGGGAACTGGAAAAACGACGCTTCTGCGCGATCTAGTAGCACATAACATTGTTGAACGAGCGAAGATACTTACGCGTTATCAAAAAGTTGATGACACACTGGACAATTCCGGTTTTATTGTGAATGAACTCACTGGTTTCGAAATGATCATTGCGTCATCCAACAACGCAGCAGCAGAAAACATATCAAAAGAATTGCCGCAAAAGAAATCATTGGCTGAAGAATTCCAATCGCTTGACTATTTAGCACCAACCGCAAACCAGATAGCTGCCGAAAACCGCCCAAAACGCGAACATAAAAAAAGGAAAAATAGTCAGGGAAAAGTTAGAACCTATCACCTCTATCGTCCATTGAAGAAAGAGAAACAATGCTGGGGGATCATTTCCGCCGCTCTGGGCAAAAAACCGAACCGGACTAAATTTTCTCAGCGCTTATTTTTTGATGAACATTTTTTACGTGATACCCCAACTGAAGCCTCTCGTCCCGCTGAAGAGAATTTTCTCAGTCTTTGGCGCTGGAAGCATTATCACAATCCCATCTCTTTCGCCAACGCTAAAAAACGTTTCCTCGTATGTCTGGAAAAGACAAAAAAACTTCAACAACAACTAGAAATGTTTGTGCATCTGATAGAAAAACAGCATGACAATTCACTTGACACGTTATTACTAAAGTTGAAGCAAACAGAAGGACTGTACGCAACACAGCTTAACAGGCTGGAACAGGTGGAAACAGAACAGGATGTATTAGGAAAGCAGCTTCAGCATGCGGAACAGCAACAAAAAATTATCGAAAGTGATGCGCCAGGATGGCTAATGCGTCTGATGAATCGCAAGCGAGTGCATGAGTATAAAGAAACGTTACGGCGTGCACAACGCAAGGTATTAAGACTGATGGGGTTGCAAGCCGAACAAGCCCAGCGTGTTGCGGAACAGCGCAAGTCAGTTAATGACATAACTGAAAAAAAGCGAACCTTACAACAGGATATCGAAAAAATTATCCAACAACGGGAGAATGACTATCGTTCCCTGCAAACTTTGAAGCAGCAGTTTTCCGATATCACGTTGCCAGATATCAACCAACCTATCACTGATGCAACATTACAACGAACAGCCTTTTGGCAGAACGCACAGATAAATCGTCAACGTTCCACATTATTTATCACAGCAATGGAACTTCATCAGGCTTGGCTTTATGAAGCACTAGCAGTACCTCGTTTTAAAGACTGCATAATATTTAATCTCGCGGCTTTTTTAGCACAACCTCATTCCGAAATCACGCCTATACGCTGGTGGCAAACGCTGTTTATGTTTGTGCCCGTATTATCCACAACTTTCGCATCTATGGGGCGCATGTTTCATGGAGTGGAAAGCGAAGAACTCGGTTGGTTAATATCGATGAAGCCGGTCAAGCACCTCCACAACAAGCTGTCGGGGGACTCTGGCGGGCAAAACGAGTATTGGTCGTTGGAGACCCTTTGCAGATTGAACCGGTATTTACGACCCCTCCGCCGTTGGTTGAACGTCTTTGCCTAGATGCTCTGAATGAAAAGGCCAAAGACTGGAATCCAGGATTACTTTCAGTGCAGCAGGTTGCTGATCGCGTCAATCATTGGGGATGTGAATTAGAAGTAATGAACAACCTGATCTGGTTAGGTATTCCATTGTGGGTACACCGTCGTTGTATTGAACCGATGTTTAGTTTAGCTAATAGGATGACCTACAATGGCCGCATGATTCATGGGCTTGATGCGGACAAGATTCGCTGCCAACTTGTGAACAGCATTCTGGAAAACCATTGGCTGGCATCGGTTGGAGGGAAAGGTGAAAAGCAATATCGTGATAGTCACGGTAAAGATTTGCTCAGGCTATTAGACCAACTGCTTGCTGCTAATGTCTCGCTCCATTCGATTTACGTTATTACACCGTTCAAGGCGGTTAAATCCGCACTTTGTGAGTTACTGGAAAAACGCGATTTGGCTATCTGGCGGCAATCTATGCCATTGATAACCCGAAAAGAGCTTAATGTATGGCAAAAAAACTGTATCGGTACAGTGCATACTTTTCAGGGCAAAGAAAACAATATTGTCATTTTTGTTTTGGGCTGCGACGAAAATAATGATGGCGGCGCAAAATGGGCTGCCAGCAAGCCTAATCTGTTAAACGTTGCGCTCACTCGAGCAAAAAAACACATTTTCATAATTGGCGATCCGGCAGTATGGCATGGTTTGCCTTGGTTTCGTGATGTAGCCAAGGAGTTGCCAGTGGAGGCATATCATCATTTACAATAACTCCAAAGTGGAACTATCAAAAAACGAGTAACGAAATGAGTAAACAGTCCTTATGCCGTCAAGCAACACTGCCTCACAAATTGCATTATTCGTAATAAGTAACTGACTCCGGAAGAATTTGTCCGGAGTCGTCAAAACGTATAAACCAAGGAGAGATAATGAATCGAGCTCAGGCCCAACAACTGCTACAAACTGCACTGGCCGATCAAAATGCTGAGTTTCGCGATGGTCAGTGGGAAGCTATTGATGCTTTGGTTAACCAACGGCAGAAACTGTTGGTAGTACAGCGTACTGGCTGGGGTAAAAGTTCAGTTTACTTTATCAGCACCAAAATCTTCCGTGATCGCGGCATGGGGCCGACGATTATTGTTTCTCCTTTGCTGGCCCTAATGCGTAACCAAATTGAGTCCGCCCAGCGCCTGCACATCGTAGCCGAGACCATGAATTCCACCAATACAGCGAATTGGCAGGCAATGACACAAAGAATTATAAATAATCAAATAGATTGTCTGCTGATTTCTCCTGAGCGGCTCGCCAACGATAACTTCATTGAAACCGTGCTTCATCCTATTGCTGACCGTATTGCTTTGATGGTGATCGACGAAGCCCACTGTATTTCCGACTGGGGTCATGACTTCCGCCCGGACTATCGGCGTATAGTAAATATTCTGCGCCAATTGCCACCTAATACACCGGTATTAGGCACAACGGCGACTGCCAATAACCGCGTGGTGGCTGATATCCAAACACAACTGGGTAATATCCAGATCCAGCGTGGTCCACTGATCCGTGAAAGCCTCTCGCTACAAACCATAGCGCTGCCCGATCAATCCTCCCGCTTAGCTTGGTTGGCGCAAGTGATTCCCACCTTGCATGGTACTGGCATTGTGTACACCTTAACGGTGCGTGATGCCGAACAGGTAGCAAATTGGTTGAGCGCCAATGGCATCAACGCCAGAGCCTACCATAGCAGTATTGAGGCTGAGGGTTTTGAAAACAGTAACGATTACCGACAGCATCTTGAAGAGTTATTGCTAACCAATCAACTTAAGGTGCTGGTGGCAACTACTGCATTGGGTATGGGGTACGACAAGCCGGACTTAAGCTTTGTGATTCACTATCAAGCACCGTGCTCCATCGTGGCTTACTACCAGCAGGTCGGCCGCGCAGGGCGTGGTATCGACAATGCTATTGGCGTGTTGATATCTGGCGCAGAAGATCAAGATATTCATGAGTTTTTCAGGAATTCGGCCTTTCCCTCAGAAATTCAGGTAAACGAAATTTTGCAAGTACTCGCTAATAGTGATGGTTTATCGCTTCGTAGCATTGAAGAACAAACCAACCTACGCTATGGACAGATTGAAAAGGTATTAAAACTACTAAGTGTAGAAAACCCCGCTCCTGTGATTAAAATCGGAAACTTATGGCGCAGAATACCTGTGCCTTATGCTATGGATCGCACCCGTATCGCTCACCTTACCAGCCAGCGTCAACAAGAATGGGCTGAAGTGCAAACCTATCTGTCAGATACCGGGTGTAAGATGACCTTCTTGCGCCGAGTGCTAGATGATTACGACCCTACACCTTGTGGCAAATGCTCGTCATGCATCGGCCAGCCTGTTGTCAATCAGACTTTTGACCCAGTGTCAGTTCATCAGGCAAGCACTTTTCTTAAACATGCCGAAATGGTTATCCAGCCAAGAAAACAGGTAGCAACCTCTAATCGAGCCTTTCCTACATATTGTTTTCCACGACAGCTAGGTTGCTTAGTTGCTCAGCCAGGTAGGGTTCTCTCTCGATGGGGAGATGCTGGTTGGGGGAAAACTGTTATTGAAAATAAACATTCGGGTTACTTTTCTGATGAACTAGTTGATGCTATGGCTGAAATGATCTCACAACGTTGGCAGCCTCATCCTAGTCCAACTTGGGTGTGTTGCGTACCTTCCTTAAGACACCCGAATTTAGTCCCTACATTTGCACGTCGGCTAGCACAAAGGATGAACCTGACATTTGTTGATGCGGTAGCAAAAGTTCAAGATAACCAGCCCCAAAAGGAACAGCAAAATAGTTTTCATCAGTGCCATAACCTTGACGGTGTTTTTGAGATAACACAAATTGTACGTAATCAACCAGTACTCCTTATCGACGACATCGTTGACTCTGGTTGGACTCTTACTGTTATTGCAGCTTTGTTACAGCAAGCGGGTAGTGGTATTGTATATCCCGCAGCACTTGCCTCTTCTTCGGTGAAAGACTCATGAATTTATCGCCAACAGCACAAGCCACATTATTGCTCACTAGTTATTTTTCCAAGACGAGCAGTGATGATGCCAAACCCCTCACTAATGCTGAATGGGGTAGGTTTGCGTTATGGCTGAAAGAAAAATCCACAACACCAGCAGACTTATTGGTATCTGAACCTAAGTCAATACTAAGCAACTGGCAAGATTCCCGCATCAGCACAGAACGAATTATACAGTTACTGAATCGTGGCCACAGCCTAGCGTTGGCCGTTGAAAAATGGCATCGAGCAGGTCTTTGGGTAGTTACCCGCTCTGACCCTGAATATCCCAAGCGCTTAAAACAACAATTGAAAACCGACTCGCCGCCTGTGTTATTTGGTTGCGGTAATAAAGCTTTGCTGAATGCTGGTGGTTTAGCGGTTATTGGCTCACGTGAAGCCAACGATGCGGACTTGTCTTATACCGAGCTGGTTGGTTCAAGAGCGGCATCAGAGGGCATTGCGATTGTATCCGGTGGTGCCCGTGGTGTGGATGAGGCGGCTATGGTGGGGGCAATGCTCAGTGGCGGCCCTGTTATTGGAGTACTGGCAGATAGCCTACTGAAAGCCGCTACCAGCGCAAAATGGCGCAAAGGTTTGATGAATGGCAGCGTAATGCTGATTTCACCCTTTTACCCAGAAGCTGGCTTCAACACTGGAAACGCTATGGCCCGAAACAAATATATCTATTGCTTGGCAGACAGCTCGCTGGTAATTCACTCGGGAAAAAAAGGCGGCACACTAAGCGGGGCAGAAGAAAACCTGAAAAAGTGTTGGGTGCCATTATGGGTAAAACCAACGAATGACAGTAGCGCGGCAAATACTGATTTAGTTGCGAAGGGGGGATATTGGTGTGAAGCAGATGTCCACAACCTTAAGGTTTCCGATTTATTCTCCGCAAAAAACTCTACTGCTTCGCAAAAAGAAGCTGAACAGGTTGATCTATTTTCCATGCCAGCACAGTCAGAATTATTTGCGAAACCTGCATCGGAATTTGATCTAGAGGTAGCGGAAAATCGAATAGTTGCTGCTCATTCAATCGAGCAAGATGAAATCCAAGGTTCAATCGATCACGAAGCAGAAGCAGAAGCAGAAGCAGAAGCAGAAGCAGAAGCAGAACAGACCATAATGCAAGCTGTGGATTTTTATCAATTGTTTATTACTGAGCTCCAGCGATTGGCAGTAAGCCCAATTACACTTGATACCCTTATCGAGAACACTGGTCTGCATAAATCTCAATTGAAAGAATGGTTGAATCGAGCGATTGATGAGGGACAAGTGAACAAGCTCAGCCGTCCTGTTCGCTATCAAATAGAAAAGAAAAATCAAAAAGTTGTTTAAATGATTGTTATTGTGACTATAACAGAAAAAACCAATATTCAAGAGATAACGGCTGTTTACTTGCTGAATAGATTACAGTTGGATGAATCCGCTATGAGCATGTATGAACGGTTGGGCAAGGAATGTGATTCACGTCAGGTTTAAGGGTAGGTTCAGAAACGCCTTACCTGATAACTTCACTATATGTCAACTAGCTAAAATCGCGCTCCTCTGGTTATCAACCAGTACAAACCGAGCTTTGGCGCAGTGCTTTGGCCGGCAGAAAAAGAGGGGTTACGCCTGGCACCGTCTCAGTACGTAGCTAAACTGCTGCGTACCTTTGCCAATATCAAATAATAGTTATACCCGCTTTCTGGGCGTCGTCTCCTCAGTTTTAGGGTCCCTTTACAGTTATTTACGCAAGTGAAAGAGAAACCCACGGGACTCGCCTTTATCGACTCCACCTGCATGCGTATTTGTCATAACGTTCTCATTCCTCGTCATAAAGTGTTTATATGAATACAGTCATTATCTAAGATTAATGTGAGGGTTTCCGCATGGGGATATTGATGATTCAGTTCATCTAACATTTTGATAAATAAATCAGAGTTCTTTTTTATTCCCTTAACATAGGTGACTTGTTCTGTTTGGGCATTGAGGCAACCCGCAAGGTAATATTTTTCATTTTTTCCCGGGGTAATAACCCGTTTTTGTTGCCCTTTGCAACACTAGTCCGCGCCGATTTTCGGGTTGAAATCAATATCCACCTCATCTTCATAGAAAACGGGATGTTTTTCTGAGATATTCACTTGAGCTTCCATGACCTTTGCCATTTTCTCACCATATTCAGGATCAGGTTGTTTTACTGTTGGCGCCGCTCTGCGCCAGACAATTCCCACCTGAGCAAAGTAACGATAGAGGACATTTTGCGTCAGAGAGAGGTTAAGTCATTCATTGAAGGTATGAGTCATGAGTTCAAGGCTCCAGCGAGAGCGGAGATAGCCTAACTCTTGGGGGGATTGCTGTAATAAGAAAAGTAAGAGGTTATAGAGCGGGGAGAGATCCCAGACAGCAGGTCGGCCAGCCGGTAAACTTTTGAGTCCTTCCAGCCCATATAATGTAAACCACTCAACCCAACGATTGACAGAAGAACGTGCGGCATGAAGGGTTTTGGCGACAAAGGTCACTGTTAATGATAGGCATCACTCAGTCCGTGTTGGGGTTTGGGATTTTTCGCCATTGATCAGATCGCAAAAATCGGACTGAGTTCCCTCCAAGTGATCTATTATTTTGAAAAGTTATTTAACCTCAGCTTCGTTTAAAAATAGCGATATCACAATCCCGTCAATTCAAGCTCGGTTTTTTAGGTTGGAATGTATAAGCAATTAAGCCTGCGACGATTTCCAATAAAAAACCGAGCTGACTGCGGTGTCTTGA
>NZ_JAPFCD010000094.1:0-8750 GCF_026153155.1 Photorhabdus aballayi
ATAGCTTATTCCATCCGTTTTTGGTTCGTAACGATCAACCATTGCCAAAACCAACGACGCCGATGCCTTCGCTCGATCTGTTAACCAGTCCTTTAGCAGAAGAAGAACCCGTTGATATGTTTGCCCTTGAGCAAACCTCCCGTTTGATTGAAGCGCGTTTGAGTGATTATCGAGTTAAAGCTGATGTCGTGGGTTTCTCACCCGGCCCGGTGATTACCCGGTTTGAACTGGATTTGGCCCCGGGTGTTAAAGCAGCACGTATTTCCAACCTATCAAGAGACTTAGCACGTTCTCTATCGGCGGTGGCTGTGCGTATTGTTGAAGTGATTCCGGGTAAACCTTATGTTGGTTTGGAATTGCCGAATAAAAAACGCCAGACGGTCTATTTACGTGAAGTATTGGATTGTGAAAAATTCCGCGATAATCCATCGCCACTCACCATTGTATTGGGTAAAGATATTGGCGGCCAGCCGGTTGTCGCAGATTTAGGTAAAATGCCGCACTTGCTGGTGGCGGGTACAACCGGTTCGGGTAAATCTGTTGGTGTCAATGCCATGATCCTCAGCATCCTCTATAAAGCAAAACCAGAGGATGTCCGCTTTATTATGATTGATCCGAAAATGTTGGAGTTGTCGGTTTATGAAGGCATTCCGCATCTGTTAACCGAAGTTGTTACCGATATGAAAGATGCTGCTAATGCACTGCGCTGGTGTGTTAGTGAAATGGAACGCCGTTATAAACTGATGTCTTCATTAGGGGTGCGTAATCTGGCGGGTTATAACGAAAAGGTCAAACAGGCAGAAGAAATGGGGCGCCCAATTCCTCATCCATTCTGGAAGCCGGGCGACAGCATGGATGTCACTCATCCGGTGCTGAAAAAAGAGCCGTACATTGTTGTCATGGTCGATGAATTTGCTGACTTAATAATGACCGTTGGCAAGAAAGTCGAAGAGCTGATTGCCCGCTTAGCGCAGAAAGCGCGTGCTGCTGGTATCCATCTGGTTCTGGCGACTCAACGTCCATCGGTCGATATTATTACCGGTCTGATTAAAGCGAATATTCCGACGCGTATTGCTTTTACGGTTTCCAGCAAAATTGATTCCCGCACCATCCTTGATCAAGGTGGCGCTGAATCCCTGTTGGGCATGGGAGATATGCTTTATTTGGCGCCAAACTCCTCGATTCCGGTGCGTGTTCATGGCGCATTTGTTCGGGATCAGGAAGTTCATGAAGTGGTGAATGATTGGAAAGCCCGCGGTCGTCCAGAGTATATTGATAGTATTCTCAGTGGTGGTGATGATGCTGAGGGGGGCTTAGGCCTTGACGGTGATGAAGAGTTAGATGCTCTGTTTGATCAGGCAGTTCAATTCGTGACGGAAAAACGACGAGTTTCGATTTCTGGTGTCCAGCGTCAATTCCGTATTGGTTATAACCGAGCGGCGCGTATTGTGGAACAGATGGAGGCACAGCAGATTGTCAGTGCTCCGGGTCATAATGGTAATCGTGAAGTATTGGCGCCACCGCCGCATGAGCGTTGATAGTGAATATTGAACGTTGGAAACTCTGATAATAAATCACGGTAATTGAGAAAGAAGTAATAACGTTGAGAAAGGTATCTCTTACATGAAAAAGCTGATATTGATTGGTTGTTTAATGGCTGGCATGAATATCAATGCGGTATGGGCAAATGCTAGCCAGAATTTGCAGGAACGTTTGGGTAAAGTAAACAGTTTTCATGCCAGCTTTACTCAAACAGTCACCAGTGATGACGGGGCAACAATTCAGGAAGGTGAAGGGCAATTGTGGGTTAAACGTCCAAACCTATTTAACTGGCATATGACATCACCTGATGAAAGCGTTTTGGTATCGGACGGTAAAACGTTGTGGTTCTATAATCCGTTTGTTGAACAGGTAACGGCTAATTGGCTGAAAGATGCCACAGGTAACACGCCGTTCATGTTAATTACGCGCAACGATGCTAAAGATTGGTCTCAATATAAAATCAGCCAGCAAGGGAATGATTTTGAACTGACGCCGAATAATGTCACAGGCAATCTGAAACGCTTCTCGATTACCGTCATGACGGATGGCACTATCCAAAAATTTTCTGCCATTGAGCAGGATGGCCAAAAGAGTGCTTATCAATTAAAAGGGCAGCAAAATACCCAAGTGGATGCGGCAAAGTTCAGTTTTACGCTGCCGAAAGGCGTTACGCTGGATGATCAGCGCCAGTGAGGTTTAAGTGAACAACCTGTCACTCGATTTTTCACAAAATGAATTCCAGCCATTGGCCGCGCGTATGCGGCCGATGACATTAGAGCAATATATCGGCCAGCAGCATTTACTGGCGGAAGGAAAACCACTTCCAAGGGCTATCCGGGCTGGACAATTGCACTCCATGATTTTATGGGGGCCGCCGGGGACGGGCAAAACAACATTAGCTGAAATTATTGGGCATTATGCTCAGGCTGATGTTGAACGGATATCCGCGGTCACTTCTGGTATCAAAGAGATACGTGAATCGATTGAAAAGGCGCGTCAGAACCGGCATGCAGGGCGTAGGACTATCCTGTTTGTTGATGAAGTACATCGTTTTAACAAAAGCCAACAGGATGCTTTTCTGCCACACATTGAAGATGGCACGATCACCTTTATCGGTGCAACCACAGAAAACCCCTCTTTTGAACTGAATTCCGCATTACTTTCACGGGCACGTGTTTATCTGCTTAAGTCATTGACATTAGAAGAGATTGAGCAAGTACTTGATCAGGCGATGAATGATAAAGAGCGCGGTTATCATGGTCAGAATATCGTTTTGCCCGAAAATACCTGTCACATGATTGCGGAACTGGTTGCTGGCGATGCTCGTCGTTCATTGAATTTACTGGAAATGATGGCGGATATGGCAGAAACCAATGCTCAGGGACAGAGGGTTTTGACACCGGCATTATTGAAAGAAGTCAGTGGAGAACGAAGCGCTCGTTTTGATAATAAAGGTGATCGTTATTACGATTTGATTTCAGCACTGCACAAATCTATTCGTGGTTCTGCACCTGACGCTGCGCTTTACTGGTATGCCCGGATCATTACTGCTGGCGGTGATCCGTTATATGTTGCCCGTCGTCTATTGGCGATTGCTTCCGAAGATGTTGGTAATGCTGATCCTCGGGGAATGCAGGTAGCCATTGCTGCATGGGATTGTTTTACTCGCGTTGGTCCGGCAGAAGGTGAAAGAGCGATTGCTCAAGCCATTGTTTACCTTGCCTGTGCGCCGAAAAGTAACGCTGTTTATACCGCTTTTAAAGCAGCGATGGCTGATGCGAAGGAAAAGCCTGATTATGATGTTCCTGCACATTTGCGCAATGCGCCGACAAAATTGATGCAAGAGATGGGGCTTGGAGAGGAATATCGTTATGCTCATGACGAATCTAATGCTTACGCTGCGGGTGAAGTTTATTTTCCGCCTGAGATGCGGGAAACCCGCTATTATCATCCGGCTAACCGAGGGTTAGAAAGTAAAATAGGCGATAAACTCGCCTGGCTTGCTGAACAGGATCAAAATAGCCCGATAAAACGCTATCGCTAATGTTATTGTTGCGGTAAGGTTGACGGGTAAAAACACCTTATGGCCCATCAACTTGTGTGGGCCTATTCATATCATCTATACCCTATGGATTTCAAGGTGCATCGCGACGGCAAGGGAGCGAATCCCCGGCAGCATAGATAACTATGTGACCGGGATGAGTGAGTGCAGCCAACAAAGAAGCAACTTGAAAGATAACGGGTATAACTTAATAACGACAAGCACAGGACTAGCATGCTCGATCCAAACATACTGCGTAATGAGCTAGACGCAGTCGCCGAAAAACTGGCTCGCAGGGGTTATACCCTTGACGTGGATACGCTGCGCAAACAAGAAGAGCGCCGTAAAGTTTTACAAGTTGAAACTGAAACCCTGCAAGCAGAACGTAATTCCCGATCGAAAGCTATTGGTGCCGCAAAAGCCCGTGGTGAAGATATTGATCCGCTGCGTCAGGAAGTGAACCAGTTAGGTGAAAAGTTGGATACAGCGAAAGCCGAACTGGAAAAACTTCAGGCCGAAATTCGTGACTTGGCTTTAAGTATCCCTAACACTCCAGATGACTCTGTACCGGTAGGTAAAGATGAGAACGATAATTTGGAAGTGAGCCGTTGGGGTGAGCCACGTAAATATGATTTTGAGATTCAAGATCATGTTTCATTAGGTGAATTGACTAATGGTCTGGACTTTGCCGCCGCGGTTAAACTAACTGGTTCACGCTTTGTGGTGATGAAAGGGCAAATTGCTCGTCTGCATCGGGCATTGGCGCAATTTATGTTGAACCTTCACACAGAGCAGCACGGTTATTTGGAAACTTATGTTCCTTATCTGGTTAACCATGAAACCTTATATGGTACAGGTCAATTGCCGAAATTTGGTGAAGATCTTTTCCATACTAAACCACTGGAAGAAGAAGCAGAAAGCCATTATGCGTTAATCCCGACCGCTGAAGTTCCGATAACCAACTTGGTTCGTGGTGACATTCTGGATGAAAATGCATTGCCACTGAAAATGACCGCTCATACCCCTTGCTTCCGTTCAGAAGCGGGTTCTTATGGTCGTGATACTCGTGGCCTGATCCGTATGCACCAGTTTGATAAAGTTGAGTTGGTTCAGATTGTTCATCCTGATGAATCAATGGATGCACTTGAAGAATTAACTGGTCATGCTGAAAAAGTCTTGCAATTACTGAACCTGCCATATCGTAAAGTCTTATTGTGTACGGGAGATATGGGGTTCAGCGCGTGTAAAACTTATGATCTGGAAGTATGGTTGCCGGCTCAGAACACGTATCGTGAAATCTCTTCTTGCTCTAATATGTGGGATTTCCAGGCGCGTCGTATGCAAGCGCGTTTCCGTGGTAAAGAAGACAAGAAAACGCAATTACTTCATACCTTGAATGGTTCTGGTCTGGCTGTTGGCCGTACTCTGGTTGCAATTATGGAAAACTATCAGCAAGCTGATGGTCGTATCGAAATACCCGAAGTATTGCGTCCATATATGGGCGGATTAGAATATATCGGTTAATTATTATATTAATGAAAAGCGCCAAATTTTGGCGCTTTTTGCTGTCTACTTTATTAATTACAAATTTACTGAAAATAAAGTTACCGAATTCAGTAAATAATAACTGTATCTTTTAGTTAACTAACGTCGATGATTTCTCCTTACCGATAAAAATGCCGCGGTAAGAGGAATAATAGCTGGCGAAAAGTATTGGTATACAAACTAAAAAGCCTAATCCTAAAGTTACTACAGAAAGTACTATCATTAACCCAGAGAGAATAAAGAATAAGGAACCGGGTAATAAATTCTTCTTCACTGCTTCCAGGCTCATTGATACGGCAGCACCAAATTTCAAATTATGAAGAATGATTAACGCTGGTGCAAACCAGGTTAAAGCAGCAGCAATGATGCTGAAGATAAACAGAATAAAGACACCAAGAAGTAATGGAGACAAATCACTTGGGAGTATTTCAAGAGGAATTTCACCATATTGATTAGCTAAGAAGATATTGGTCACTGCGCTACCACCGGTAATAAACATTGCTATGATGCCAAGGAGCATGATGCCAAATGATAAAGCACCAACGCCAAGCAGTGGAGCAAAGTTTTTCTGAAATCCGCTGAATAACAGCCCTAGTTCAAATTCTCCGGTAGTTCTCTGTTTTTCACATAGAGCAATAATACCTCCAGACAGTACGGAACTCAAAATCCCTGCAAATATCCCAAGGAAAGGAATAAGCTGTAAACCAGATATGATAATGAAATAAATGATAACAAGTAGTATCCACATACCCAATTTACGTTTGACGAGATTCCATGCTTGACTAATCCATTCCATACCATCGGTGCTACTGAGGGATTGGCCTCCAGGGATAAATACCTCCTGATTGTTGTATATAGCGTTGGAATTAAAATTTAGGTTATTATTATCCATGTATTTTCCAATTTAATTATTGATTCGTAATTTATTGAATTGCTTTTTCTGTCTGCACTGCAAAGTCACAGTCAGCCGTAAAAAGCTGGCAAGTATAATATATTAAATTTATTAATCAACAAGCACTAAATAGGAGTAATTAACTAATGATGTGGTGGGTTTATAAGCAATGTATTGCTTAACTTGAGCAAGTGGTTTTATATTTACCTAAATAACTAAGCTATTTCTGTAACATATTCTAGTTTCTCTCATATGATTTAATTAATATTTTTATTCCAATGCCGGTTTTTCATCATCGATTATTTAAACGTGTTACGACTATGTGAAATTTTTTGTTTAAGCAAGTTTGCTAGTTTGCTTAATACAGTGATTTGTCATTTTACTACTTTGTTAATCAATTTAGCCCCTGTTTTTCTTGCTAATCTCAGTATAACTTCGGATTTTTTTACCCATTTTAAACGGGTTGATGCTCTGCGGTAAAAATACAGCCTCTAATGACCATCAATCGGGGTTAATCGGGAAAAATGGCAGGAGTTTTCCCATTAAAACATGAAATTAAATAATGGGTGATTCAACTTCTGGCACAGTGATGCCATTGAGATAACGCAAAAGCCTTGTTTTGTCTCTTATCGTCCCAAAACTGATGGTGTTGGCGCTGATTGATGTAATTCACTGATGAGTTAAATTAACCCTTGATTTAAATATACCTATGGGTTAATTTTTTGTCAAAGGGGGGTATGTATGTTTGAACTGATATTTCACGAAGAAGCTGACAACGAAATCCAATCATTGGATGAGGTTATGCGAGGTAAAACGTCACTGGCGCTTGACAAGCTTGAAGCGAGGGGGAACATGTTGCGGTACCCGGCAACGGAGCCGTTGCGTGATGGATTATTTCAGCTTAGAGTTGGTAATAAAGACATCACACGAACAATTTTTGCTTATGCCACTGGCCGGCGAATTTACATACTCCGCATGTTTATCAAAAAAACACCGAAAACACCGGCATCTGAAATTAAGCTTGCATTACAAAGGTTAGAGGAGATGAAAAATGAAAGTTAAAGGCATTCCGTGGTCAGAAGTCAGGGCGCGGGCTCTTGCTTCTCCTGGAGCTCAAGCTGCTTATGAAGCAGCCAAACAGGAAGAGGAGCTTTACGAGCTAATCCAAAGTATGAAACAGAAAGCAGGTATTAATAGTTCACAGTTAGCCGAGAGACTAGGGATCACCCCGCCCGCTGTTGCTAAAGTTGAAAAAAACCCGATGAAAGCCAGTATTGCGACACTTGAGCGCTATGCGGCTGCGTGTGGCGTCAACCTCAAAATTAGTATCGTTTAACTCTATGTCCGCCTCTTGGATATTAACTAAGAGGCCGGACATTATTCAGATGGAGAGCTACAGGCATGAAACCGATCGATTAATCTCAGTATAACTTCGGATTTTTTTACTCATTTTAAACGGGTTGACGCTCTGTGGTAAAAATACAGCCTCTAATGACCATCAAGCGGAATTAATCGGGAAAAATGGCAGGAGTTTTCCCATCATAAAAAAGCAAACCTCGTTTAAAATAGCGAGGTTTGTCAATCTAAGTATTTTTTAGCCAATTAAAATGTGGATGATTTTTCCTTACCGATAAAAATACTGCGGTAGGAGGAATAATAACTAACTAAAAGTATTGGTATAGAGATTAGAAAACCTAAACCAAAAGTCATGACTGAGATTATGAAAATAACTGTTACGGTGATAAAGAATAATAAACCGGGCAATAGATTCTTTTTCACCGCGGCTAGGCTCATTGATACGGCAGCACCAAACTTTAAATCATGGATGACAATTAGCGCTGGTGCAAACCAGGTCAATGCAGCATTCACAAATGAGAAAACCATCAGAATAAAAATACCAAGAAATAATGAGAACAGACTATTTTGGAGCATTTCGGCTGGGATTTCACCATGTTGAGCGGCGGTTAATAGGATATTAATTACGGCACTACCACCGACAATAAACATTGCGATAAAACCTAGGAGTATAATACCAAGCGTTAAAGCACCAACGCCGAGCAGTGACGCAAAATTTTTCTGAAATCCGTTAAATAGTAGCCCTAGTTCAAATTCTCCGCTAGTCCTCTGTTTTTCGCACACGGCAATCATACCGCCGATAAATACTGGGTTAAATATACAGGCAAATATCCCAAGAAAAGGAATAAGCACTAAACCAGCTATACACACAGAATAAATAATGTAGAGCAGTATCCACATGCCCCATTTATTCTTGACAAGTTGCCATGCTTGACCAATCCATTTCACACCTTCTGTGCTACTGAGGGACTGACCATCAGGAATGAATACTTCCTGATTATCTTCGGGTATAGCATTGGGATTTGAATCTACGTTTTGGTGTTCCATATACTTTTCCAATTAATTTATTGATTAATAATATATTAAATCGCTTTTTTGATTACATCTCGGAAGATGCAGTCAACTGGAGAGATATGATAAATATATTATATTAATTCTATTGTTCAACAAGAGTTAAATATAAGTAATGAGCAAAAAAATAAATAATTTTCGTGCAATGTGTTGCTAAATATTTTTAATTGTATCAAATTGATAATAATTGTAATAAAGTGTTTCAATATTACCTGATAGCTGAATTTAATTAACTTTTAATCCATATAATCGGAATGGTTTTAATTCCATTGGATATTCTTTCCTGTAGAATGGAAATTCCTA
>NZ_JAPFCD010000095.1:0-8642 GCF_026153155.1 Photorhabdus aballayi
GGCGTTGCTTTCAGCAAACAGCAACAACTCACCCCCGGCATCGCCTTAAGCCCATCGCAAATGGCGCTGCTCACCTCGGACATTATCTGGCTGACCAACCGCACCGTGACCCTGCCGAACGGCACAACGCAGGTGGTCGCCGTGCCGCAGGTCTACGCTCGTGTGAATAAAGGCGACCTGACCGGTGACGGTGCCCTGCTCTCCGGTAAAAACGTGACAATAAATAGCCGAAGAGATATCACCAACAGCGGCACTATCCGCGGGCGCGAAGTCACCCAACTGACAGCGAACAATCTGACCAATAGCGGCTTTATCCAAAGCGGTAAAGTGGATTTAACCGCCTGGCAAGACATCACCAACCTCGGCGGACAAATTCAGGGCCGTGACCGCGTTTCTGTACAAGCAGATCGGGATATCACCAGCGCCTCTACCCTGCGCGGAGAAGGCGCTGACCGCTGGCTGGATCGGCCAGCGGGGATTTATGTCCAGAATGACAACGGTACCTTGTCGCTGAAAGCCCTCAACAACATCCGTCTCACTGCCAGTGACGTGGATAATGCGGGTAAAGACAGTCACACTGAGATAGTAGCAGGTCGTGACTTAACGTTAGATACCCTCAAAGTACAGCACACCGAAAATAGTAACGGAAGAAAATATAACTCCCGCTATCTAACGCAACAAACAGAAATAGGTAGCCGGGTAAATAGCGGAGGAAATTTAAACGTACAAGCAGGCCAAGATATCTCACTCACCGCTAGTCAGCTAGGAGCTCAAAACAGCGTTACCCTGTTGGCCGGACAGGATATTCACCTGAATGCCGCTCAAACATTACATCATCAGACTGATAACGGATACAAAGCACACCAAATTAGCGGAAAAGTTAGTCATATCTCCAGTGGCGATAAACTGGCACTAAACGCCGGGCGGGACATCACCGCTCAGTCTACAATGACAGCCAAAGGTCCCGTCCAACTAGTAGCAAACCGAGATATCCACCTAAATGCAGCTCAGAAATCATATCATTTAGTGGATAACGGATATGAAGTACGCCAAACTAGCAAAGAAGTCAGCCATATTTCTAGCAACGATAAACTATCTTTGAACGCCGGACGAGATATCTCCACTCAAGCAACAGTGATGGCAGCCGAAAGCTCTGCTCAACTAATAGCAGGCCGTAATATGACATTCAGTGCCACTGAACAAGCAGACTATGAAGCCAGCAAAGGCCATAAAAAACAGGTAATAGATGAGCACCGTCGTCAGCAAGTAACGGAAATCACTAGTGGCAAGAATACTGTATTAACGGCTGGACATGACCTGATATTAAAAGGTACGCAGGTTCAGGCGCAAAATGATATAGCTGTGCAAGCAGGTCACGATATTGCGCTTAAGTCAGTGACTGAAAGCGATTACCATTTCTTTGAAGAGACTAAAACCAAGAGAAAAAGGTTTTCAAAAACCACTACTCATACAGTGCGTGAAGATTTTGTCACTCATGAAAAGGGAGCTATCCTGTCCGGCAATAACGTTCAGGTCGTAACCGATCATAATATTACTATGTTAGGCTCTGCTGTTGCAGGGGAGCAGAAGGTAGCCGTCATTGCTGGAAATGATATCAATGTAATGTCTAGTGCGGAACAGCAAACTCATTACTCAATGACTCAAAAGAAAAAGAGCGGGTTATTCAGCGGCGGAGGGATCGGCTTCACCATCGGTAAAGCCAAACAAAAATCCACCACCGACACCGACAGCAAACTCAGCAAAGGCAGCACCGTAGGCAGCAGCCAGGGCAGTGTAACACTCAACGCCGGGCAACAGCTCAACATTCACGGCAGTGATGCGGTAGCGGGCCGCGATATGCAGCTTTCCGGTCAAAACATTAACATCACCAGTGCGGAAAACAGTCACACCGCCATCACCAAAACCGAACAGAAACAAAGCGGCCTGACCGTGGCCCTGTCCGGCACCGCAGGCGGGGCCCTGAATTCCGCAGTTCAAACGGTTCAAGCCGCCAACAATGAAAGTGACAGTCGCCTGAAAGCCTTACAGGGCACCAAAGCCGCTCTTAGCGGGGTACAGGCTGTTCAGGCTGCCCGTCTGGCCGATGCTAAAGGCGGTGACGACAAAGCCAATAACAATCTGATAGGGGTCAACCTCTCCTACGGCAGCCAGTCCTCCCGGTCAGAACTGAAACAGCACCAGACCACTCAACAGGGCAGCAGCCTGATGACCGGGGATAACCTCACCCTCACCGCTGCCGGGACACCAGACCAGAACGGCGATATCCGCATTCAGGGCGGCCAGTTACAGGCGGGCAAAGACCTGCAACTTAATGCCAGCCGGGATATCCAGCTCTCATCCAGCCAGAACACCGAACAGACCACCGGCAAAAACAGCAGTCGCGGGGGCTCACTGGGCGTCGGTTTCACTGCCGGACCGGGGGGCACGGGTATTAACCTCTCTGCCAGCGCCAACTACGGCAAAGGCCGTGAAAGTGGTAATGGCGTCAGCCATAACGAAACTACGCTGGATGCGGGGCAAACTGTCACCCTCAACGCCGGCCGGGATGCCACGCTCAAGGGCGCTCAGGTCAGCGGCGAACAGATTACTGCCGACGTAAAACGTCACCTGACGCTCAGTAGCGAGCAGGACAGCAACCGCTATGATATGAAGCAACAGAATGTCAGTGTTGGCGTCAGTGCCACTATCGGCTCAGGTGGTTCATTGAACCTCAGCGCCAGCCGCGACAAAATCCACAGCAACTTTGACTCCGTACAGGAGCAGACTGGACTGTTCGCCGGCCAAGGCGGCTATCAAGTGAAAGTGGGGGAACATACTCAGCTTGACGGCGCAGTGATTGCCAGTACCGCAGACAAAGACAAAAACACCCTCGATACCGGTACTCTGGGTTTTGGCGATATAAAAAACAAAGCGGATTTTAAAACTGAACATCATAGCGTGAGTGTCAGCACCGGCGGCTCAGCAGGCGGCATGTTCCTCAGTAACATGGCCGCCAATACCCTGGGCGGCGCTAACCGGGAAGGCCATGCTCAAAGCACCACCCATGCCGCAGTCAGTGACGGCACCCTAATTATCCGGGATAAAGACAACCAGCAACAGGATATCACCACCCTGAGCCGGGATACCGACCATGCTAACAATGCTCTCAGCCCTATCTTTGACAAAGAGAAAGAGCAGCAACGACTGAAACAGGCCCAACTGATTGGCGAAATCAGTGCGCAGGTGATTGACATCGCCAGCACCGAAGGAGCCATTATCGCTACCAAAGCCGCCCACGCCAAACTGGAGAACATCAGTGACCCGGATAGAAAAGCGGCCATCAAGGCACTGGAGGATAAAGGTAAAACCGACATCACCCCGGAACTCATTAAAGACCAGATTTACAAGACCGCCTATAATCAGGCATTGAATGAATCTGGCTTTGGTACCGGTGGAAAATACCACACCGCTTTACAGGCCGCCACCGCGGCCATTCAGGGACTCGCGGGCGGAAATATTGGTCAGGCGCTGGCGGGCGGCGCTTCCCCTTACCTGGCCGGGGTGATTAAAGATTTGACCACCGACCCGAAAACCCATGAAGTCGATGTCGTGAGCAATACCCTGGCCCATGCGATTCTGGGGGCAGTGGCTGCCGAAGTCAGCGGTAACAACGCACTGGCCGGTGCGGCAGGCGCGGCGGGCGGTGAACTGGCTGCCCGAGAACTGATGAAGCACATTCACGGCGAAAATGTTAAAGTCAGTGACTTAAGTGAAGAAGAAAAACAGACCATCAGCACTCTTTCTACCCTGGCAGCGGGTCTGGCTGGCGGCATTGCCGGTGACTCCACCGGTAGCGCCGTGACCGGGGCCCAGGCCGGGAAGAATGCGGTGGAGAATAATGCGCTGAGCTTGCCGAAAGGAATGGCGGAGTACGGTCGGGCACAGAGCTCACTGGCGATGAAGATGTACAAGGAGGGTGCTACACCGGATCAGCTATCCGAAGAGCTGGCGAGGCAAGCTCGGGGTACCCATCCCGAAGGTCAAGATCCAGCCAGAGGGCTGATTGTGGCGTGGGGGAACTTCTTCGGTGTCCCGTTGGATGTAGTGATGTCCAATGAACAGATGACGCCAGAAAAAGCCGCTGAAATTGTGAGCAGCGGCATACCGACCAGCGAAGCGAAGGTGATGCAGTATGTGGCGGCGAAAACCTTTTTGGCACTGGCTAAAAATTCGGGGGCAGGCAATAAAACGGGAAACCCACTGCTGCAATGGAGTACTGGTGAAGGGAAGTACAGCCAGAAAAATCAGGGCACGGTCACAAATGTTGAATCTCAGGCAGGTCAATTTGACGGAAAGACAACATTTAACGCAAAGGGTGAGGTGACCCAAGGTACTACTGTCAAAGCAGAAACGAGTAGGACATTAATATATCATGAGAATTTTGGTGGTCATGCGATAGAAAGGCATGTTGGCAAATCTGATGCTCAATTACTTGCCAGATTCAAGAATGATCCAACAGTAGTTGCATCATCAACATTCACCGATATGAAAACCGCAGAGTGGGCAATAGGCAATGGTATAGCAGCAAATAGAGAAAAATTAACTAATTGGTTAACAAGTAATGTGCCCGGTGCCAAGGATAGGATAGTGATTAAGCATGATATGCCAGTGAGTGTAGGAAGGGTTATTCAAAGAGGTAGCACAAAATCTCATGAATCAAACAGTATAGTTATTGTTATTGATAAGGATCCTTTGATGCCTAACGGTTATCGAATTCAAACTGCCTATCCTAAATAAAGTTAGGAGGAAAGAATGAAAACAGAACAAATTTGTTATTTATTAAGCGCCTATTTTCATCAGGACTGGTCTTGTGAGGCTCCGAATCCTGAGGGGATAATGAAACTTTTTGTGGAAAAAGAGCAGCCAGAGACGGTTATGCTTTTAAAAAAGGAATTTGAAGAAGTATTAAATAGTGGTGAGGAGTTATCGGAAGATTTTATTTATGAAAATGATGGATATTATTGTCCATCAGGAGTGGGATTAACTGTCTTACAATGGTTTAAAAAATTGAATGAAGCTTTATAGTTAATCCGCTAAAAGGCCCCAGAGTTAGGAAGAGTCCAGCCCAAAATCTGGACTCTTCCTTTTCAGTTACTAGCTGTTCTCAACAAGCCGGATAATCAACAGCCCGTGCTCAATGCTGACCCGCCCCGGCTGCCCAGTCACAAATCCCGCTTCTTGCAGCCAATTGCCTTTAAGGTGCACACTGACAATGGCCCGGCGGGAAAAACTGGCGTTCAGGGGTGAAAAGTGCGTCTGGGGTTTTGGGTCGGGCGGCGAAGAAGCACCGGAAAAATCCGGTTATAACTGACTGAGTATACAGGGAAAATCGGCGTTCAGTGGTCAACTTCGCAATAGAATGCGTTGTTGTTGAGAATAACTATCTGAGCGTGAATGATCTGGATCGCTTCGCGCAGCAAGTCCGAACCTGCGAAGGGGAAAGTTGTCAACAGGTGATCAAGGATATGGTGAAGACCAATATCCGTAATCAGCAGGAAATGATGGACTCCTGTAACAGCAACCCGAACCAGTGTGCGCAGAAGTATGGTTATCTGGTTGATCAGTGGCCGGTGTTTGAACGTACCCTCAAAAATATGGACCGGGATGGCACATTGCCGGTTGAGTTCAGAAATTACCTGTCGGCAGTGAATACGTTAGGTCAGGCGGCCACAGGTAAGGTAGGCGAACTCGGCTGGACAAAACGCTTTGAAGCGATGGGCATGAGTAAGGAGACTGCCGCTGCGATGGCGATGACGCTGCCTGTTATTGTTGAAGGCAGTAAAGGACCGAAATCATCGCCAACGACAAAAGGAAGCACAAGTGCAGTTGTTAATACAGAGAAAACGGCACTGGAAAAGATTGGGCAAAATAGTAAGAACTCAGTAGATCTGAATTCTAAGCAGCAATTTTCGATGCTTGATCAACAAGCTGCAAAAAGCAATGTGGTTATTGATCCGAATAAAGTTAACTACTTATTTGGGAGAGTGACTAGTGGTAAGCATAATACCGATCGATCTACTCAAATGGAACAATCTATGAGGCGCTTAGGAATTCCAACAGACGATAAAGGTGCTCAATATCTTATGGAACACCTCTCAAAAGTGCCTAAGACAAAGGGGAATATAGTGCAGGTATATACTGACAAATTTGGTAAATATGAGGTCAGAGAGTCTTTGCTGTTCGGTCCCTCAGGCAAAGCTACTAAACTTGAAACTTCATTTGAAATTATGCCTGATGGAACTAGACGTTTTATCACTACCATACCGAAAGAAGGGAAAAAATAATGTTTATTGAATCCTATCCGGATGAACTAGATTTACTTTCCTTCTTTGAAAGTGAACCAACATTGGTTAATAAGTCAGATAGACATTTTGCATATGAGTTTACTGATGATACTGGAATCCACTTAGTTTTTTCTTTCAATGTATTAGAAGGATGGATACAGACAATATTAGAGCTAAATGGAAACAGAATAGCGGGATATCTGAGTGAAGGTGTTAACAGTTTTAAAATTAAGGATGAAATAAACGGAGAGTATATACATTCTGAAATTATCTTTGCTGACACAAGAACAGAGGTTGAAATTAGGTTAAAACCTTTTATATCCGTTAAATGGGGAACATTAATTAGATAGTAAAAGATCCCAGCCAATGTGAACTGCACCTAAAAATCAGAACCTAACTGATTAAGGTGCGGTTCATTGTACAGAGATCTTCCTTCTAGCTGTCAGCCAGCCGGATAATCAACAGTCCGTGTTCAATGCTGACCTGCACCGGCTGCCCGGTGGTAAATGAACTGCACCCCAAAAGTTGGGATCTTCCTTTTAGCCGCCAGTTGTTCAGAGCGTCGCAGGGGCACCGCTTACGGGCTCTGTGCCGCCCGCGCCCGCAGAACGGGCACCCGCCGCCCAGACAAGCTGGGCGACGTTCGCCCGTTGCCGAAAAAGGGGCTCCCCTGACAAGGGCACGGCGGGAAAAACCGGCCTTCGGAGGCGAAAAGCGCGTCAGGGAGTTTTGGGTTCGGCGGTGAACGGACATTGGAAAAAACGGGTTGTAACTGACTGGTGGCATTAGGAAAAGCGGCGTTCGTCGGTGAAGTTCGCACTGGAGTGAGTTGTTGTGGAGAATAACTACTTGCACGAAGATGAAAGCAGAAGTTTTTGATAAAGAACTGGCGGAGTGTAAGGCTAAAGGAGGTGACTGTGGTGCTGTCATTCAGAAGTATTTGGATACCAGCAATAAGAATAGCGCCGAATTAGAGGAAAAATCTATGGTCACCCCCATTTTTGCAACACTAATTTTGATGAATTTTTGGCTTGCTTAAATCTATCCGGCGTCACTATAGGTAAGGATACCCGCGCCTCGATGAGTTCTGCGCCTGATGAACCTTAAAATGCACTCGGCTTCAAAGAGCCACTTTCCTCTTTAGGTTTATCATCAGGCCGATAGGCCGTTCATGTCATCAATAATCAGTCTTCGCAAAACCAGATGGGTAACGTGTATTTAACTGCTTAATAATTAACCTGTTGAATTAGATTGATATTTATTATACCTGATATTCATTTTGCTGAGTGGTGATGGCCCAGGCTATTCGTGCCAGCTTGTTTGCCAAAGCACAGGCAACCACATTCGAATGCTTCTTGCTAAGTTGTTCCCGAACCCACTCAGCCAATCTGCCCTGCTGATGCTCAAGCCGCATCATGAACGCGCGGGCGCACTGAACCAGCAACCTGCGCAAATTTTTGTCGCCTCGCTTGCTGATACCCAACAGGGTGGATTTGCCTCCCGTGCTGTATTGTCGGGGCACAAGCCCTGTAGAGGCAGCAAAATCCCTGCTGCATGAAAATTGTTTACCGTCACCAAGCTGGGATGAGAGCAAGCTGGCAGTAATTGGCCCAACACCCGGTATTGTCATCATGCGTTGAGCTGTATCATCTGTTTTGATTGACTGGTTTAATTCTGATTCCAGCGCCGTTATTTGCTCAACAAGATAAAGATAGTGGGCGTGTAATTTCATCAGCAAACGGCTCAGGTAATCGGGGATTTCGTGTTCCGCCAGCACCAGAGATAACCGCTTAATGACCGCGTCGCCTTTTGGCAGGCTGATACCAAACTCCAGCAAAAAGGCATGCATCTGATTAGTGGTTTTTACCTTATCTCTGATGAGTGATTCTCTGACACGATGTAGCGCTCTCATCGCCTGCTGAGTCTCTGTTCTCGGTTGGACAATACGCATTGAGGGCCGTGATGCCGCCTCACATATCGCCTCAGCATCGACAAAATCATTTTTATTACTTTTGACAAACTGCGGAGAAATGAGCTTGGCGTCATGCCCAAAATCGCCAATCCGTCGCGCCATAAAATGAGCGCCTGCACAGGCCTCCATCACAACCGTTGAAGAGGGGCACTCTGCCAAAAACTGCATTAGCTTGGTACGCGTCAATTTTTTACGCAGAATTGCCTTGCCGGATTTGTCCTGACAATGGATATGGAAGGAATGCTTGCCGAGATCGATACCAATCAGTGTAACGTTTTGCATGATGGCCTCTCCAGAAAGAAAATACTCGATAAGAGTATTGCTCA
>NZ_JAPFCD010000096.1:0-8457 GCF_026153155.1 Photorhabdus aballayi
ATACATCGCTTTTTTACGGAAATATTACCGGAACTTGCCGGGAGGCTGTCGTGCCGTATTAATGACAATTTCCAGATTCTGAATCCTGCATCTTCAAGTTAAGCGAGTATATATATAAATAAATAGAGCTTCTATCATTATAAAACTCCAACATTTTTACCATTTTCGTAAAAAGTGGTACAAAACCTTCTTCATGATTTATATTTAGTAGCTCCCAGCTTACTGCTTCAATATCCTCTGTTGTAATAAATAAAGAATTAAAATCAGTAATATCATTATCTTTACGGATATCAGCAGCATATCTAACTATCATATCAATAGTCATAGTGATTCCCTTTTTCATCATTAAAGTCAGGTCCTCTATTTTGAAGATCATTTACTCCAAAATCATGTCCTTTAGCATCGTCCCTAATTTGTTGCGTATTATCACAATGGATTAATACTGACTGAGTAGAACAAAACAGCTGCCCAAACAATCTCAAAAAAACCGTACCTCTTGAACTAGATATCCGTTCAAGAGGTAAGAAATTACTTGGAATTATCCTATATTACTCAAAATATTTTTGATTATAGATATTACTGATTCATCCAGCTGTTTTTCATCAACTGTATAGGTCAATAGTTCGATCTCGTTCTCTGCATCAAATAAAATTGTGCGAAACCACTTTTCTTCAAGTGCAACCACTTGATTTTCTGCTTTATAAATCTCTAACTGAATATCTTGTATTGTTATCTTTCCTTCAAGAAAGTCCTTACAAGATCCTTTCAGACACTCAATTATTTCAGGGTAAAGCCAATCATTCATTTTGTACTCCTACGAAGAATTGTCACAACTACATTGCCATTTTTCTCAGTAACGACACCGACATCACCATTCCAATATGTTGTCCGAGTAATACCATTAACAACATTATTTTGTGGAGTACCATTTTTAATTACATAGTCTACGATATTAGGTGTCACATTTCGACCAGCTCCAGTTGTTCCAGATGGTGAGCCGAGACCGGAAGGTTGCATTCTATCCACAGCATGTTGTGAGTAAAGACGATCGCCAATTTTGGCGTATTGCCGTCCATCAACAGTAGTTTTTTGATAATGTTGCCATGAATTCCACTCTAATTTTTCAGAAGGATTTGTCGTCTTATTTCCAGCAATATTTTTATCAGCCAGAGAACTTCCTTTCCCCCCAACTAATTCCGTTGATTGGTATTTACTTAGAGACAAATACATTTTTGCTGCCGCAAACTGTATCAGTTTCGCTTCACTGTTGGGTATTCCACCGGCAATAATTTCCGCCGCTTTCTGTGGCGTCATCTGCTCATTTGATAACACGACATCCAACGGAACACCAAAAAAGTTACCCCACGCAATAATCAAGCCTTTTGCCGGGTCCTGACCATCGGGGACTTGTCCTTTCAAGTAGTGAGTTAAGGCTGCGTTTATTTCTTCGGGTGTTGCCCCAGACTGGACCATTTTTTGAGCCAGTGAACCCGCGCCTTCAAAATGTTTAGCACCTTCGGAACCAAACAGATTTCCCATGCTAAGGGCATTATTGTCCACCGAATTCTTCCCGGCCTGTGCCCCGGTAACGGCGCTCCCGGTAGAGTTACCGGCAATGCCGCCGGCCAGCCCGGCTGCCAGGGTAGAGAGGGTGCTGATGGTCTGTTTCTGCTCCTCCGTTAACTCACTGACTTTGGCCTTGTCGCCGTAAAGCTGCTTAATCAGTACCTGAGCCGCCAGTTCACCGGAAGCGGCGCCGGCTGCACCCGATAAGGCATTATTACCGCTCACCTCCGCCGCCACTGCGCCTAAAATCGCATGGGCCAGCGTATTGGTGGCGATATCCACCTGATGGGTTTGTGGGTCAGTCGTTAGATCTTTAATCACGCCGGCCAGATACGGTGAAGCACCGCCGGCCAGCGCCTGACCGAGATTATTTCCCGCCAGTCCTTGAATCGCTGCCGTGGCTGCCTGTAACGCTTTCTGGTATTTGCCGCCGGTTCCCAGGCCGGAGTCATTCAGCGCCTGCGTGTAAGCGGTGTCATAGATTTGTTGGTTGATATCCGCCGAAGTCGGGTGTTGATTGCCCCGGTTAACCAACTTTTCTCTGGCATCGGCTTTATCCTGTTCACTGATATGGTCCAGTTTTGCTTGCGCCGCTTTTGTGGCGATAATTTTCCCTTCCGTCCCGGCTATCTCGGTCATCTGGGCGCTGAGTTCGCCAATCAGTTGCGCCTGTTTCAGCCGTTGTTGCTCTTTCTCCTTATCAAATATCGGACTCAGGACATTGGCGGCGTTATCGGTATCGCGACTTAAGTTCGCGGTATCCTGCGTTTGGTGGTCCTTATCTCGGATAATCAGGTTGCCGTCACTGACGGCGGCATGCGTGGTACTGCTGTCATGGCCCTGATTATGGGCCCCCGTCAGCGCATTAACCGCCAGATTATTCAGCACTTGACCGGTGGTTGGCTGACCAAGGCTGACGCCCGCACTCTGCTGTTCAACAGTAAAGTCCGCTTTATTTTGAATATCTTTAAAACCCAGTGTCCCGGTGTTGAGGGTGTTTTTGGTTTTGTCGGCTTGACTCGCTATCACCGCACCGTCCAGTTGGGTGTGGTCGCCGACGTTAACCTGATAACCGCCTTGACCAGCAAACAGCCCAGTCTGATCCTGCACCGAATCGTAATTGCTGTGCAGTTTGTTGCGGCTGGCACTGAGGCTTGCTGTACCGTTGGCGAGGGGCCCCACAGTGGCACTGACGCCCGCGCTGGCATTCTGTTGTCGGCTGTCATAGCGCTGGCTGTCTTGTTCACTACTCAATGACAGATGGCGTTTTACCTCGGCGGTAATTTGCTCACCCTTCACCTGCGCCCCTTTCAGCGTGGTATCCCGGCCACTGTTCAGCTCAACAGTCTGTCCCGCCTGTAACGTGGTGTTATGGTGGCTGACGCCGTTGCCGTTTTCACGGCCGTTGCCCCGACTGACATTAGCCGAAACATTCAGACCGGTGCCCCCCGGTCCGGCGGTCAGGCCCACGCCCAGCGAGCTGCCGTGGCTGCTGTTCTTACCGGCGGTCTGTTCGGTGTTCTGGCTGGATGAGAGCGCAATATCCCGACTCGCATTGAGTTTCAGGTCTTTGCCCGCCTGTAACTGGCTGCCCTGAACGCGGATATCGCCGTTCGAACCTGATGTCCCTTTATTGTCACCGAGCGCCGTTATCGTGAGGTTATCCCCGGCAGTGAGATGGCTGCCCTGTTGGGTGGTCTGACGATACTGCTGTTCTGAACGGGAAGACTGGCGACCATAGGACAAGCTCACCCCGGCCAGGTTGTTATTGCTGCTGTTGTCGCTGCCCTGAGCTTCCGCCAGTCGGGCAGCCTGAGTCGCTTGCACTCCGCTGAGAGCAGCTTTGGTGTTTTGCAGGGCTTTCACTCGCGGGTCGGCAGTCTGTTGCGCTTCATGGGCCGTTTGCGCGGCGCTGTTGATAGCGCCTCCTGCGGCGCCGCTCAGCGCTACCGTCAGGCCGCTCTGTTTTTGTTCGGTTTTTGTCGTGGTGTGATTGCGGTTTTCCGCACTGGTGACCGTGACCTGTTGGCCGGTCAGCGTCAGGTCTTTACCGGCAATCACCTCACTGCCGTGAATACGGAGCTGTTCCCCTGCATTGAGCGCCACATTGCCCTGGCTGCTGCCGACCGTGCTGCCTTTACTCAGCTGGCTGTCACTATCAGTGGTGACTTTCTGGCTGGCCTTGCCTAATGTGAAACCAATACCGCCCGTGCCCATCAAGCCCGATTTTTTCTCCTGCCGTAAATGGGTTTCACCGTGAGATTCTGCGGCGGTGGCGACGGTAAGCTGATGACCGGCGTTCAGGCTGACATCCTGCGTGCCTGCCACATTGCTGCCGCGAATATTCAGGTCTTTACCGGCCTGTAAAGTCACTTTATCGCCGCTAAATGTGGTACTAAGCGCCTGCCGGTCATGCACTTCATCGTGGGTTTCCACTGACGACTTCGACAGCCAGCCTTTGCTGGTTTGCTTACTGTGCTCCACCAAGTCGGATGCGGCGGTACCGGTTGTCAATGTCAGGTTATTTCCGGCCTGCGCCGTCAATTGCTGACCGGCATTGACGTGAGCGGCGGCAGCGGTCAAATCCTGCCCGGCTTGCAGGGTCACCTCACCGGCACCGGTTATCTGGCTGCCGATATCCTGTTGTTGGGTCAGATGGCGATAGTTATCTTTCCCCCAGTCGCCCTGTTCTGTACGGTGCGTGCTCAGGGTATCCAGCGTCAGGTTATGGCCTGCGGTTATTTCGGTGTGACCGTCTTTACCGGCGTTCTTCACCTCACTGGCGGTTAATTGCACATTGTTGATAGCGCTCAGTAATAAGGCGCCTTTATCGTTCTGCACATAAATCCCTGCCGGACGGTCTAACCAACGGTTAGCCTCATCCCCGCGTACAGTCGATGCGCTGGTGATATCGCGACCTGTCAAAGTCACCCGGTCGTCTCCCTGAATCTGGCCGCCCCGGTTGGCGAGCGTCTGTTGAGCCGTCACATCCACTTTGCCGCCGCGAATAAAGCCGCTGTTGGTCAGATTGTTGGCGGTCAGTTGGGTGACGTCACGCCCGCTAATCGTACCGCTGTTGGTAATATCGCCCTGACTGTTAAGGGCCACAGTATTGCCGGCCAGCAAGGCGCCATCACTGCTCAGGTCGCCCTGACGGACACGCGCATACACCTGCGGCACGGTCACCACTTCGGTAGTCCCATCCGGCAAGGTCACGGTTTGGTTCGTCAGCCAGATAATGTCCGAAGTCAGCAGCGCCATCTGCGCCGGACTCAAGGCGACGCCCGGCGTTAACTGTTGCTGTTGGCCAAAGGCAATTCCGGCATCCATCAGCGCTTTAAACTGCGCTTCGTCGTTGTTGTAGCCCGGCAGATAGCGCCGGCCGGTCAGTTGGGTGATTTGGTCCCGCACCAGCCGCTGTTCGTAGAACCCATCCCCCAGACGTTTGTGGACCAGCGCCGGGTCGTGCGTTAACTGTTGCCGCATATAATCCGAGCCCAGCCACTGTTTATACTGGGTAAATTTCGGGTCGGTCTCGACCAGATAGTGGCTGTCGCTGCCCGGCTGCACGGTATACAGGCTGTTATCCGGCAGGCGGGTACTGGGAGTCACCACGCGTATCGCCGGGTCGATTGCTTGCCCTTTGACCGTTTCCGCCAGAGACGGGGCGTCTGTCCCGTTCACCGGTTTGACCGCCGTGGGGGCCGCGTGTATCTGGCCGGTCTGTCGGTCCGTAATTGTGATATCGGTGTTCTGTGGCCGAGTATGGTCCTGCCAGGCCAGCGTTTTCAGGTCAATCGTTTCTACCACCGGCGCGGGGTTATAACTACTGCGACTTTTCCCCTGAGAAGTTTTGGTACCCCGTGCTCTGGGCTTAAGTCGTTTCTTTTTCGCATACCAGTGAGTCTGGCGACCTTTATCGGTGGTAATGCGTTCGCCCTGAGTCGCTATATTGTGCAGTTCGCCGATTTCGCCGTTCAGCTCGCCGCCGGCGACAATTTGGCTGTCGTGATTGGTGACCTGCGCACTGTTGAGCGTGATATTGCCGCCGGCCAGAATTTTACCGGGGTCACTCTGTTTAACCTGCGTTTCATTCACGGTGCGGGTGTACTGATATTCGTAAAAGTCATTACTGCGACTGCCGTCCGGCATGATGGCATCGTGCACGCCGTATTTATTGTGGCGGGAAGTGTCCACTTGCGACCAGTCATAGCGGGTGGTCTGGCCGCTCAATACCACATCGTGATGTTGCGATTTTTCCGTTTCGACGACCTGAGTCACCAGACCGGCGTTGGTGTTGTTAATCTGGTCGGCCTGAATCTTCAAATTATTCCCGGCCTCAATTGTCGCCGCGTGGTTATTGAGCTCATGGGCCTGACCGGTGGCTGTCAGGCTGTTGTCCAATTGGCCGCCGATATGCATATCGCCTGCGCTGTAAATCTGGGCATGGTGACTGTTATTCAGTGTTCCGGTGCCGATATCCAGTCGGTCACGCGCGGCAATCACGGCGGCTTTGCCGTCCTGTGCGCTGTTATTCAAGGTTCCCGTCTGGAGGGCAAGCTGGTCGCCGTAAATGCGCCCGGCGCCGGTATTGTTCAGGGTGTTGGCTGTGAGATGGGTCAGACCGCCGTCAATCAGTCCGGTATTGTTCAGCGTATCGCGGACCTTGATTTGCGTTTGCCCGGCGCTGATTTCACCGGCGGCGCTGTTGGTGAGATTGCGGGCGTCAAGATGCAGCGCCCGACCGGCTTTTATCTGGCGGTCATTGCGGAGATTGCCGCTGGTTTTCAGGGTCAGATTACCATTGGCCGCGGTGTTGCCGGTATGGTGAAAATCCTCGGTTAAGGTGACCGCCATATCGCCCTGCGATAACAGTTGGCCGTCACCGCTGAGAGCTTCGGCGTTAATATCCACCTGTTTCCCGGCAATCAAGGTGCCCTGTTGGTTGTTAATCCTCAGATGCGGTTGCTGAGTTTCGCTGTTGATAGTGAGCTGTTTGCCGGCGGAGACCAGTCCCTGAATATTATTCAAGGTCTGGCTGATATTCGCTTGCAGGCGGTTAGCTGCCCGTAAAGCCCCCTGACTGTTATCCGCCTGTTGGGCGTTGACCGTCAGGTTGTGCGCTTCCAGTCCTTTATCCGTCTGCGCCGTGTCACGGTTAATCAGGCGAGCGGTGTTCAGACTGAGTTGCGTGCCGCCACGGATAAGGCCGCCGGTGTTATCGGTTTGGGTCTTCACATTCAACACGGTGTCGCCCACGGCCTGCACCTGTCCGCGACGATTGTCGAGCTGGTGAGTGTTCAGAGTTAACGTGTCCGTGGATAACAATTTGCCGCCCCGGTTATCGGTCTGCGCCTGTCGGGTGTCAATAACCAACTGGCCGCCTTGCAGATGCCCCTGACGGTTATCCAGCGGGCCGCTGGTCACGGTGGTTTCCCCCTCGCCAACGATTAAGCCGTTTTGGTTATCCAGTAACTGCCCGTGGGTGTCGATACGGAGGGTATTGGCGGATTGTAAAGTGCCGTTGCGGTTGGTGAGTTGTCGGCTGTGAATGTCCAGCCCCCCGTTACCGACTAAATTGCCTGCCCGGTTATTTAAGGTTTCTTGGGCTGTCAACGTCAATGCGCCATTTTCGGCCGCAATGATATTGCCGTGACCATTATCAACGGTTGTCGCCTTAAGGTTCAGGTTACCGTTACCGGCAATGGTGCCGCGCTGGTTATCCAGCAGCCGAGTGGTAAGGGACAGCGTATCTTTGCCGCGTTGTTGCATCACACCGTGTTGATGGCTCAGGGTGTCCGCATTGATAGTAATCTGCCCGGCCTGCGTTTCGGCGTGGTTCAGTTGCAAATCACCGGCTTGTATCGTCAGGGCGCCGTTGGTGAGCAGTTTGCCCTTATTGCCCAGCCAGCGTTGGCTGTTGAGTGACAGTTTCCCGTTACCCGCCAGTTGCACTGTGCCCTGGGTGTTATCTGCCTGATGCGCGGTCAAATGCAAGTCCTCGCCCTGACTGGCAATATTGCCCTGATGGTTGTCGAGCGTGTCCGTGGTAATCGTGAGTTGTTTGCTCTGGCTGAACAGGGTACCGCCACGGTTATTCAGGGTGCGAGTGTTAAGCGTCAGTTCACCGGTACCGGTCTGGTTAATTTTTCCCTGCTGGTTGGCGATATCCGGCGTCGTGAGGCGGATTTCCCGCGCCACTAACTGGCCGCCGTTGTTGTTTAACTGGCCCGGCGTTTTCGCAGTCAAACGGTTTGCGTTAACGGTGGCGCGAGCGGTACTTATCCCCGATTGGCCGGCGGTGAGTTGAATCTGGCTAGCGGCGGTCTGGCTGTCGCTCAGGTCAATCTGTTGACTGTGGACGGCCAGCGTATCGGTTGCCAGATTTTTCCCATTGACCTGAACGTGTTGCGCCGTCAGGGTCAATGAGCCGGGGCGGGTAGTGTTGCCCTTATCATCCAGTCCAGCGGCCCAGACGCTGTCATGGCTGCTGTGTATCGTGTTCGCAGTGACGGTGGTATCGCTGCGGGCCTCTACCCGGCCCTGATTCTTTAACGCGCCGCCCGCCTGTAAATTCACCGATGATTGTGACAACAATTTGCCCGCGTTAGTGACATCGGCAGACGACGTTAATTGCAGCCCGTCACGGCTGCTGATGGCGCCGCGATTTTCTATCCAGCCATCGGCGGTAATATGCACGTCCCCGGCTGAGGCCCCGATATTGCCGGCATTATGGACGCCCACCCCCGTTTCGGTGCCTATTAGCCTAATTTTATGGGCATACATGCCGCCCAGTGCCGCCACATCCAACGCAAACTCCGGGTGCTTCTCATTGTCTGTCGATTTTTTCTCAATCTGTTGATGCGCCACATCCACAATATTGCGCCCGGT
>NZ_JAPFCD010000097.1:0-8380 GCF_026153155.1 Photorhabdus aballayi
AAACTCACTTTTATTAGGGATATCTGCGCCGTTTTGGTCTTTAGCTAATTTACTGTTGGCATTGTTATTAGCATTTATTGCATTTGTATTGGCTGTAGCCGCATTGTTATTTGCCGTAGTTGCTAAATCATAAGCAGTTTTCACAGCCCTGGGGGTGGCAGCAGTCGTTTCATCATTACTATCAATGGAGTTATTGAGTTTAACGACTCCCTTGTCTTTTATTGTAGCATCAGGGTGGTTACGGCTTTTCTCATGTTTTTTAATGGAACTATCCACATATTCACGAGTTGCCAGCACCACAGACGGATCTATTTTCAGAGTGACCGAATCAGTACTGCTAACAATTAAAACCATCCTGACTGCTTGTGTTCTACCCGATCCTTCCTGCAATTGAGGTTTGTAAGTTTCGGGGCAGTTTGCCACAGCAATCATCACTCCTTCGCTGTCAAACAGGCCAATTTCTCGTATCCACCAACCTCCTTCATTCTCAGGGATAATCTGTTCAGCGATAATTTGGCTAGTATTCACCGGATCAACGCTTAACGTGTTAATTGCAGCACGGCGCTTTTCATTAATCAGTTTTGTCTGGCTAGCATCAGGAGCTGGTAATTTACCGCCACCATCACCAACCGCCATATGGGTGATATCAACCGCGGTTCCAAGAGCAGTGGCATTCGCCAGTTTCGCTGCTCCTAGACTGGTTAAAATTGCAAAGTATTTCATAACGAAATCCTCATTGTATCAATTACATGAAGTGCTGCGCCTACAGGCGCATTATTACTAGTAGTGATAGTCTCAGGGGTATAAGCATAAACCGTAAGATCATCACCGCAGTAACTCGCAACGGAACAGTAGAATTCACCTTTCACATCCAAATTGACTGATAAGCCAAGTAGATGGCGACTCACAGGTTTGGCGTCAGAAATCAACCGTTCCAGTTCTAAAAAAGTTTCCTCGGTAATACCACTATCCAAGACTCCTACATCAAGTCGAAAAGTACCGGGAGGATCATTGGTTTGCCACCACTCTTGCACTTTAATGAGATAACCCAGAGGCTCTACCACACGACGAATAGCGCCGATAGTGCCTTTATGCATGTGTAAAAATAGCGAACCTTTAACCACTTCTCGTTTAGTGCTTTCTGACCAATTTTCATCCCAACGATCAACAGACCACGCCCATGCTAGATAAGGCAGTAACGATAATGGACAGGTATCTGGGTCCCAAAGTTGGCGTAGAGGTACTGAAATATTTTGTAGTTGTGCGCATGCTTTAGCTGCTGCCAACTCTAATGTAGTCGAGCCGGTCGGTAACAGGCGATCATTCATCAGAACCTCCTACAGTCAGTTTTGCACTAGTGCAATAAGAAGCCTGAGTTTTATCCAGTACTACATCATGAGTGGGTGATTTCAATTCCACCCGTTGTACACCTTCTACATGCAACGCGGCATAAATGGCAGATAGCCGAATATCACGCCCCAGACGATGTTGAGCTTCCACATAACGTTTGAGTTTTTGTTCAGCAGCAATACGGATAGGTTCAGATTCTGGTGTCGGATAGATATAGAGTATTGCATCAATCTGATATTCCACTACGTTGGCAGACTGGACTTTCACCCGATCAGCCACAGGACGGACATTTTCGTCATTCAGAACAACAGCAACTTTATCTAGCAAGTCCTGTGAGGCCACGCCTTTATTTTCTCGTGACATAATCGTCACGGTGACATTTGCCGGGGATGGGCTGATTGCAGAGGCATCTGCGATACGGCCATCAGCACTACGGGCATGATATTCATAAGCACCCACAGGCCCTGCAACACTTAGCCCTTCAAAAGCTTGTGGGATACGAACACGAAAATCGTTATCAGATTCCATGATTGCAGGTGTTGGTGGAATGGTACTGTTATCTGCTGGTTTCAATACCAGTCGAGTAACATTATTGTTCGCACCCAATTGATCTAAATCATTACCAGAAGCATAGGCAACCATCACCGCACGGGCTGCTTCATTTACTTTCTGACGTAATATCAGCTCTCTATAAGAATTTTCTTCAAGCAGTTTCACTAGTGGTTCTGATTCCAGTTCTAGAGTACGGGCAATGGCTTCCCGCTGCTCTTCTGGATAAAGAGATATCAGAGTCGCTTTACGTTCAGCTAGCAAACTTTCATAATCCAGAGGTTCTACCACATCCGGTGGTGGCAATTGGCTCAGGTCAATGGTCGGCATTGTCTTACCTCACAGGTATGGATAAAGAGAATACTCCAGTGGACTGCTGATAATGACCAGAAATATCCACTGTCATTTTGCCGTCTTGTTGAGTATTTATAGTGATATCTGTCAGACTAACCCGTGGCTCCCAGCGGCTAATAGCTGTGTAACTGGCAGCCATCACTTGTAGGAGTAATGCATCATTCTGCGGCCAATCAATTAGCTCAGGCAGCAGAGAGCCATAAGTACGACGTGCCAAACGACTACCTACGGGGGTAAGTAAAATATCACTGACAGACTGACGTACATGTGCCAAATCTGTCAGATTTTGGCCAGTTTGCCTATTCATCCCAAGGTACATCATGATACAGGGCCTCCTGATGTGTCACCGCCTGACCTAACGCCGGTGTGTTTATGGGAATCCACGATCACACCATTAGAACTAAATTGCCCGCCGGTGTGCTCAATGTTGCCAGCCATTTTTCCGCCTTTCTGTACTACCAAACTGGCTGTTGTCAGCAGATTGGTACAAATGACTTCCGGTGTATCCAAAGTAATCTTGCTACTTGCGGTACAAACAATTTCCGGCGCAGTAATATGAACAGAACCAGAAGCATTCACCGTAGCAGTTTTAATTCCACTCACCAGTAAGGCACTGGATTGCGGCTCATACTCCATTACTGCCCCATCAGGGAAAGTGATATGGACAGCTTCAGAAGAAGCCGATGGTGCCGGAAACTCATTAGAAAAAATGGCTGGTAACACAAAGGCGGTGGTCAGTTCTCCGCCTATGGATAGTAATAAAACCTGTTCGCCAACACTGGGAGCCCACCAGGTACGGGCATTACCCGCTCGCAGAGTCAACCAGTGTAACCAATCGGTTTTTATATTTCCTGTCGCGACACGACACATACCTCGAGAGGTATCCACTTGAGCAATAACGCCGGTTCGGATCAGGTTGCGCAATAAGCGCATTAGTTCGGTCAGTTGTGTGTTCATGCTGAGAAGAATGCCATTAAAGATGGGAATCGGCATTAAGAGAGGATTGTAAGAATAACTAAACAACTGTAGTGATTAAAATATTGTTATATAAGTGATAATTTTAAATTTGGATAAATATTGCACTAAATTAATAGCAAATAACCATTCATAATGGAAATCATACAGGTTGTAAGTGAAATCTCAGATAATAAATCCTACATTGATGTTTAGATCTTATATCCGAGATACTCATATGGATTTATAGTTGACACAACTTGCTTGGTATGCCCACGCATATACTGTAAGGAGGTATTTGCTAATGATGAAAACGCCCCCGAAATCTTCGCGGGCGTGAGGGTATCTATTATTGTTAGAATGGGATCTCAGGTTCTGAAAGGTTTTTAATGGTGATGTTTTTTTCATGATCCTCAGTAACAAATACCCGTTCAGTTAATTTTAAACTAATCTTGATGTTAGTAGCACTTTGATTGGGTGTATCTACCGCAAAAGTAAAACCAGTTTTGCGCAATTCTGGATTGCTCATTAAATCTGGTTGGTTTTTCTTTATCCATTGAAGTACTGGTACCACTAGTAAATTCACATCATCAGCATAATGGTTGATCACCAGATTGAGTATATAGTTGTATTCAAATGAGCAAGATTCAGCCGATGTTGCTACTACAACCCCTTTCTCAGTTGATATGCTCAGAACTTCAGGGTGGATGTGCAAATATGGCACTTCTTTAATCAAGGCTTGGCGCAGAAGTTCAGGTTTTTTCATAGTGTTTTCTCCGAGTATTTTCAATTTTACATTGCTGAACCACTTCTCTGACATAATGTTGCAAGTAATCCAATTTAGTTTGATCGCTGATTATTCCAGCTCTGATGTCGTGAATAGTGCGTCCAGCAATCGCAGTGAGTCCGATTTCGGCTGCATCGCCCATGCTGCTGGTTGAGGAATTTCGGCTTGAGGTGAGCTGACAGGTTGCAAGGTCGGCAGATGCGATCCGCATCCGGCGCTGACCAGTGGCAATATCAGTGCGTAAAGCTGTGTTTTCGGCTTGGGCATGAGCAAGTTCTTCTGAATAATGACGGTCAAGTTCAGCAGCAATGTCCTGTGCAATTTTCATTTTCTGGATTGCTACGGTGGTATCAGACTGAGCTTTATGACTGATAATTGAGAGTTGGTTCGTATAATATTGTTCTAATGTGGTAAGTTTTGTATTGAATGATAGTTTAGTCAGCCACCAACCAACGGTGCAGCCTACTGTTACTGCAGTGAGCAGCGGCAATATTCCCGGCCTTTCCTTTAAAATACTCATTTGTTTAACCCCAAACAGACGAGTTCAGATTCTTGATCACGGCGATAAATCTGACCGTAACAGCCTGTAGGCTGTCCATTGGTCTGACGGCAATCACGTCCTTTGTCATATGTCCAGCGTTTAATTTCCGTACAAGCTCCTTTTTTATCTCCAGAGTTCAACTTTCGGTAAAAGGTGGAAGAGAAACATTTCGCCGGGCCGATGTTATATGGGCAAAAACTCGCGATGCCTGCAATTTGTGGTTCTGTCAACGGGATATGGATATTGTGTTTTACCCATTCGATAGCCTTTCCTGCTTCGATCTGGTTAAGTTGTTCACAATGTGTAGCGGTTAATTTCATTCCTTTTTTAACGGGTTGGCCGTCAATGTGGGTTATGCCACGACAAATTGTCCAGATACCCCCCGCATCTTGATAGGCATTCAAACGATTCCCTTCTTTTTCATCTAAAAACTGGGAAAGAATGGCTGTTGAACTTGCCCCACCAAGTATTAACCCAATAACAGCTCGGCTGAGTTTAGTTTTGGTATCCTGCATGTTAAAGTTCTCCAGGAGCTTTCTGTACCAACTCATTAACTATCCGAGCAGATTCAGAAGCAGGCTCAGTTTTCAGGCTTTCCAAAATATTTTGCAAAATGCGTGTGCGTTTCATCTGTTCCCGACGGTTTAGTAAATAAGTCATTATTCCCAGTGCAACACTGGCAAAAACGCCGATAAGAAAGCCCCATTCATAAAGCGATAATCCTGCAAAAAAAGCGACCAAACCGGCACTACCATAGGTGGCATGGCTGTATTTATCCATTCGCCGTTTTTTAATCCCAGAGTTGCAAAGTAGGCTTTATTGCGGTAGGCATAGCCTCTGGCATTTCAACCACCATACCATGTGGTAAAATCACACCATGTTCAGCCAAGCCTGGATTAGCTGCTAGAACCCGTTCTGTCACTCCCTGAGTTCGTCCATAATGACGCCAACACAAGGCATCAACTGTGTCATTTTGCTGTGCAATTATTTTCATCAGGCATGCTCCTTTTGTTACAGGAAATATAGATAAGTCAAAGTATTATGGTGTGCTAATGAGTAAAGGGAGACAATAGGACGGTGTTGTTAAGAAGGTAATACAAATAGAAAGAGTACCGATACAGTCAACATTTGCTGATCAAGTGAAAATGTTTATATGAG
Organism: Photorhabdus aballayi; assembly: GCF_026153155.1. NCBI lineage: Bacteria > Pseudomonadati > Pseudomonadota > Gammaproteobacteria > Enterobacterales > Morganellaceae > Photorhabdus > Photorhabdus aballayi. The sequence goes on from NZ_JAPFCD010000097.1 coordinate 5,694, forward strand.
ATATAAGTATATAATAATAACTCATGTTAATTTCTTTATGAGAATTTTCTGCACTTTTTGAGTTGAGAGGTCAGATTAAGATGAACCTGAAATGTGAAGAGATGTAGGCAATTTATCCTTCTTATCAGATAAAGAAAAAACGGCCCAAGAAAGGATCAGGCCGTTCATATCATAAACCCAGAATCTCGTTTATCCCAAAACTAAAATGAACAATATTAGCTCACACGATAGATAATTCAGCAACCAACTACCACATTCCTAGACTCGCTGAATCTATCTCTTGATTTTCTGAGTCGTTTTGCACCTGTTGTTTGTACAAAAATAATGCCAATTCAACCACCTCTGAAACAAACGTTTAAGTGCTGAGGTAAACCTGTTTTTTCATTTCATTTTTCAACGTAGTCATCACTGGCTGCAAGATCTTAAATTGTTTATCAAACAAAATATCCATGTGCATATCATTTACCTATCACATTCGTTCTTTTTGTCAAGCTTATTCTTCAAGCGTTTCGTGATAATTAATAAGCCGTTTTGCAAGTGGTGTTGACAACTCAGCAATCCAAGCCAAGGCCAGTTCCTTATCTTCAGAATGATTACATTCACAGCTCGTTGCCATTCTGGCAATGAAATTAATACGTTGCGCTATCACTGATTCCATAAGAAAGTCCACTGCCAAACTTGCCTCCGTATAACTTGAACTGTATGCGTATACAGTATACTTTAATTAGAAAAACTTAAAGTAGTTTTTACTTTTTCTGGCAATTAAATTTGATAGAAGTGAGTCATTAATTATTGTTTTAGATTAAAAAATTAACAAAAAGTAATGATTACTTTCCTATTACAACTCACCATCATGTATAAATTTTTTATTACACTCAAGCTTTGCGAATGCTTTAAATGATACGATTTCGTCGGGGATATAGATTGAAATCTGCATGCTCATGATGCAATATCTCTAATTGGATTTTTGACAAGTCATTTTGGATCACTTTAGCTCTTAATTAGAGACCATTTTGACAACAACTAACTCGCTAAACTGTACTTTTAATGAAAAAAAACATAACTGAGATAAAAATGGGTGCAGATAGTGGAGGAAAACAAGCTATCGAACGCCTTGTTCGCGCATATGGATTTAAATCACGTCAGGCACTTAGTGACCATTTAGGTGTTTCTAAAAGCACGATGGCGAACCGTTACTTAAGGGACAGTTTTCCTGCAGACTGGGTTATTCAATGCAATCTTGAAACCAGTGCTTCATTGCTATGGCTAAGTACGGGTCAAGGTGAAATGTTTCCTGACGGAGAAAGGAAGAAAGAATCTTTAGAAAACATTATTGCTCCAACAATACAACGTGTTAGATTAGCGGGAGGCAAGTTGAACATTGACAGTGCAGTGGTTTTAGATAGTGAACTTATAGCCAAAGGAATGAAAAAACCACTTGTTGTAGATGACGGCAACTCTTGGCATTTACTGGATACAGAAGAACCTGATGTTCAAGATGGCTTATGGTTAGTTGATATCCAAGGTATGAACAGTATTAAAAAGATCACAAAAATTCCGGTCAATAAAATTCGGGTTAGTGATAATGATGTAACGTTTGATTGCGCCATTGATGAAATTAATTTTGTTGGTCGAGTTTACCTAATGATTTCTAGGTACTGAACACGCAGGATATGAAACACCTAAAACACATTAATTTAATTGAACATTATTTCATAAATAACACTCTGCTACATTCAATTATGGAAGTACAATTCAAAGAAGGCTCGGTGACTGAGAGCCTCTATCGTTATCGAAAAAACCAAATATCTGCCTTAGTCATTCTGAGAAGCGATAACTTAGCTCCGACAACCACTTGAATTTTAAGACCAATAAACTATTCCCAGATTGACTTCTTCTTACTATTACTTTCTGATTAGTTACAAATTTACTCAAGTAAGTATAGGGATTCTATTTCTTAAATAATATTTTACACACTGACAGTATCCCTGCTTATGGACACGTCCAAGGTTTCAATTAATTTTTTTCTGTTCTTCGCTTGACAATAGAAATTTTACACAACCATTATCAGAACAAATATTATACTATTCCGTAGTTTGTTTGTTTACCGGAAGATATTTATATATCGTCGATAATGATGTGTTGTAAATCAATGACAACTGTTTTCGTGTGTGTCCTTTCGCTAATAGCCTAGCAGCTTGCTGTCGTTCAGCAAATGACAATGATACCGGCCTGCCACCAATACGTCCTTGTGCGCGGGCAGCAGCCAATCCTGCATTTGTTCTTTCAACGATTAACTCCCTCTCCATTTCTGCCAGTGCACTCATAACATGAAAGAAGAATCTTCCCATAGCTGTGCTGGTATCAATACTGTCAGTCAAACTCTGAAAATGGATTCCTCGTTCACTTAAATATGAAATTAACGTAACAAGGTTTTTAACACTGCGTCCCAAGCGATCAAGTTTCCAAACAACCAATGTGTCGCCGTTCTTAAGGTATTTTAAAACCCGTTTCAATCCTGGCCGGTTAGCCGTTTTTCCACTGATTTTATCCTCAAAAATCTGTTCACAATTTGCACATATCAATGCATTTCTCTGTAAATCGCTGTTCTGGTCATTTGTTGACACCCGAATATAGCCAATTTTTGCCATGTATAATCCTATTTAAGCACGCGAAGAAACTATTTT
>NZ_JAPFCD010000098.1:0-7841 GCF_026153155.1 Photorhabdus aballayi
ATCAAGAAAAATCTGCAACTTGACAGTGGAGAACTCGACAGTACCGGCGGACAAATAAAATCTGATGGCGACATGACATTAGACACCCACGGGAAAAAGCTAACCACCGCCAAAAGCGGCGACACCAACGGCATTATCAGTGAGGGAACGCTCACCTTAACGACAGGCGAGATCGACAATCGCGATGGCGCCATCATGGGTACCGGAACGACAACTATCACCGGTGGAGAACTCCACAACCAACGAGGAAAACTGGTCAGCAAAACTGGTTCCCTGACATTAACGGTAAACAACACCGACAACAGCGGTGGACTACTGCAATCCGCGGGTGACCTAACATTGGATACGCAAGGCGGGCGGCTAACCAACACCCGCAGCGGCAAAGACCGGGGCATCATCAGCACAAGCAACATAAAGCTGACGACCCAGGGCGTTAACAACGATGCGGGCCTAATCCATGCGGGTAAAAACCTGATCCTTGACGGGCAGAAGGGAACGATAACCAACCGCAACAGCCAGCCTGATCAGGGTATCCGTAGCTCAGGCGACTTAACGCTGACGGCAAGCGCTATTGATAACCATCAAGGATCTGTGGAAGCGGATAAACAACTCACCGTAACATCCGGGACCGTTGACAATACAGGCGGTCTGCTGAAATCCGGCGCAACCCTGTCACTCAACACCCAAGGCCAAAAATTAATTAACGCCCAGAGCGGAGAAAAACGCGGTATCCGCAGCGGCAGTGACCTGACCCTGGAAGCTGGTGAAATTGATAACACCGCTGGCGTGATAGATTCACAAGGTGAAACCACGCTGACCAGCCAGAACCTCAACAACACCGGCGGTAAAATCCTCTCGCGGAAAAAAGCCGATCTGACAACGCAAGTGGTCAACAACCAAAGCGGACAGATACAATCCGCAACCAGTTTGAAATTAGATACACAACAGCATGAACTGACTAGCACCGACGGCGGGATCATCGCAGAAGAGGCTTTAGAACTGGCTACTGGTAAACTGATCAACAACCGCGGCGATATTCGTGGTAATCAAACCCACATTAACACTCATCAGCAAGCGCTAAACAATGTGGCGGGCACCATCGCCAGTAAGAAAAATCTAAAACTCGATAGCGGGGCGTTAGACAGTACCGGTGGAAGAATAGAGTCTACCGGCGATATGACACTGGACACGCACGGAGAAAAACTGACCACCGCCAAAAAAGGCAAAACCGGCGGCGTTATCAGTCAAGGAACATTGACGCTGACTACTGGCGAGATCGACAACCGAGAGGGTTTTATCAAAGGTACAGGAACAACCACCGTTACCGGCGGTGAACTGAAAAACCAAGGCGGAACCCTTGCCAGTGAAACCAGCGCGCTTACATTGACCGTGAAAAAAACCGACAACAGCGGCGGCCTGTTGAAATCCGCGGGTGATCTGACACTCGATACACAAGGCGAACTACTGACTAACCTCAACAGCGGCAAGACCGGAGGCATAATCAGTGCAGGCAATGTCAAGCTGACCGCTCAAGGCATCAATAATGAAGCAGGCTGGATCCATGCGGATAAAAACCTGACTCTGAATGGGCAACAAGGCACAATAACCAACCGCAACAGCCAGCCTGAACAGGGGATCTCAAGCCAGGGGGAGTTGGCAATAACTGCGGGTACCCTTGATAACCAACAGGGAAGAGTTATCGCCGATAAGCAGCTCAACGTGACATCAACAGGAGCCGTTAATAACACTGGCGGGAAAATTGTCAGCCAGAATCAACAACTCACCATGAATACCGGTGAACTGAATAACACGAGTGGTTTGCTGAAATCCAAAACAACCCTTTCTCTTAACACCCACGGCCAAAAGCTGACTAATACGCAAAGCGGGGCTGACCTCGGTATACGCAGCGACAGTGACCTGACCCTGGAAGCTGGCGAAATTGATAACACTGCGGGCGTGATAGATTCACAAGGTGAAACTACACTGACCAGCCAGAATCTCAACAACACCGACGGTAAAATCCTCTCGAAGGGAAAAGCCGATCTGACAACACAAGCAGTCAACAACCAACGTGGGCTGATACAATCCTTAGCCAGTCTGAAATTAGACACCCAACAGCATGAACTAACCAACACCGATAGCGGTAAAAACAGCGGGATCGTCGCGGAAGATGCCTTAGAACTGACTACCGGTAAACTGATCAATGACCGCGGCGAAATTCGTGGTAACGAAACCCGCATTAACACCCATCAGCAAGCACTAAACAATGTGGCTGGCACCATATTCAGTAAGAAAAATCTAAAACTCGATAGCGGAGAACTCAACAGTACTGGTGGGAGAATAGAGTCTACCGGCGATATGACACTGGACACGCACGGAGAAAAACTGACCACCGCCAAAAGCGGTAAAACCGGCGGCGTTATCAGTAAAGGGACAATGACCCTGACCACCGGTGAAATTGACAACCAAGACGGTGTGATTATCGCTACAGGAACAACGACCGTTACCGGCGGTGAATTGAAAAACCAGGGCGGAACCCTTGCCAGCGAAACAGGAGCACTGACATTAAAGGTAAACAAAACTGACAACAGCGACGGCTTACTGCAATCCGCCGGTGACCTGATACTGAATACGCAAGGTGGTCTGTTGACCAACATCAATAGCGGCAAAACCGGTGGCATAATCAGTGAGGGTAATGTCAGTCTGACCGCTCAAGGTATCAATAATGAAGCAGGCCGGATCCGTGCGGATAAAAACCTGACTCTTGACGGGCAGAAGGGAACCATAACCAACCGTAACAGCCAACCTGAACAGGGGATCTCAAGCCTGGGAGAGTTAACAATAACCGCGGGCACCCTCGATAACCAACAGGGAAGAGTTATCGCCGATAAGCAGCTCAACGTGACATCAACAGGAGCCGTTGATAATACCAGCGGTAAAATAGTCAGCCAGAATCAACAACTCACCATGAATACCGGTGAACTGAATAACACCAGTGGTTTGCTGCAATCCAAAACAACCCTTTCTCTTAACACCCACGGCCAAAAGCTGACTAATACGCAAAGCGGGGATGACCTCGGCATACGCAGCGACAGTGACCTGACCCTGGAAGCTGGCGAAATTGATAACACTGCGGGCGTGATAGATTCACAAGGTGAAACTACACTGACCAGCCAAAACCTCAACAACACCGACGGTAAAATCCTCTCGAAGGGAGAGGCCGATCTGACAACACAAGCAGTCAACAACCAACGTGGGCTGATACAATCCTTAGCCAGTCTGAAATTAGACACCCAACAACATGAACTAACCAACACCGATAGCGGTAAAAACAGCGGGATCGTCGCGGAAGATGCCTTAGAACTGACTACCGGTAAACTGATCAATGACCGCGGCGAAATTCGTGGTAACGAAACCCGCATTAACACCCATCAACAAGCGCTAAACAACTTGGCTGGCACCATATTCAGTAAGAAAAATCTAAAACTCGATAGCGGAGAACTCAACAGTACCGGTGGGAGAATAGAATCTGCCGGCGATATGACACTGGACACGCACGGAGAAAAACTGACCACCGCCAAAAGCGGTAAAACCGGCGGCGTTATCAGTCAAGGGACAATGACCCTGACCACCGGTGAAATTGACAACCAAGAGGGTTTTATCAAAGGTACAGGAACAACCACCGTTACCGGCGGTGAACTGAAAAACCAAGGCGGAACCCTCGCCAGTGAAACCAGCGCACTCACATTGACCGTGAAAAAAACCGACAACAGCGGCGGCCTGTTGAAATCCGCGGGTGATCTGACACTCGATACACAAGGCGAACTACTGACTAACCTCAACAGCGGCAAGACCGGAGGCATAGTCAGTGCAGGCAATGTCAAGCTGACTGCTCAAGGTATCAATAATGAAGCAGGCTGGATCCATGCGGATAAAAACCTGACTCTGGATGTGCAACAAGGCACAATAACCAACCGCAACAGCCAACCCGAGCAAGGGATCTCAGGCCAAGGAACACCAACAATAGCCGCAGGTACCATCAATAACCATCATGGGACCATAACAGCCAATCAGCAACTTAAAGTGACATCATCAGGAACCGTTAATAACACTGGCGGTAAAATTGTCAGCCAGAATCAACAGCTCACCATGAATACCGGTGAACTGCATAACACCAGTGGTTTGCTGCAATCCAAAACAACCCTTTCTCTTAACACCCACGGCCAAAAGCTGACTAATACGCAAAGCGGGAATGACCTCGGCATACGTAGCGGCAGTGACCTAACCTTAGAAGCCGGTGAAATTGATAACACCGCTGGCAAGATAGATTCACAAGGTGAAACTACACTGACCAGCCAAAACCTCAACAACACCGACGGTAAAATCCTCTCGGAGGGAAAAGCCGATCTGACAACACAAGCCGTCAACAACCAACGTGGGCTGATACAATCCGCTGCCAGTCTGAAACTGGATACCCAACAGCAAAAACTGACGAATACCGATAGCGGAGAACTTAACGGAATCCTCGCAGGGGATAGCCTAAAACTGCTTACAGGTGAACTCATCAATGATCTCGGATATATCCGTGGCGATGAAACTCACATCAATTCTCATCAACAGACATTAAGCAATCTAACCGGCACTATAGTCAGTAAGAAAAACCTGCAACTCGATAGCGGCGAGTTAAACAGTACCGGTGGACTAATAAAGTCTGACGGCAACATGACGCTAGATACTCACGGAGAAAAACTGACCACCGCCAAAAGCGGCGATACCAAAGGCGTTATCAGTAAAGGAACGATGGCCCTGACTGCCGGTGACATCGACAATCAGGATGGGGCGATCATCAGTACAGGAGCAGCAACGGTTACCGGGGGTGAACTGAACAACCAAGGCGGAACCCTTATCAGCGAAAAAGGGGCGCTAACATTATCAGTGAACCAAACTGACAACAGCGGCGGTCTGTTGCAATCCGCAGGTAAACTTACTCTCGATACACACGGTCATTCACTGACGAATAAAAACAGTGGTGATCGGGGCGGTATCCGCAGCCAGGACGACATGTTAATTACCAGCGGTGATTTACATAATCAAGCTGGTACGATTACCAATCGTAAAATCGCAACCGTAAATAACACTCAAGACACCATTGTCGGCACCCAACAGATAAAGCTGATTACCCAAGCATTTAATAACCAACAAGGCAATGTCCATTCTGATGGCAACCTGAACCTCAACACTCAAGGCAAACGCCTGAATAACACCGGCGATAAAGATAAATCAGGCAAATTCTCTGCCCGAGGAGATTTGACACTGGATATCGGTGAGTTAAACAACGACGCGGGTTTTATCGCCACGGATGGCAAAACTAAGATTACCAGTACAACCCTTACCAATAAAAAAGGACTGATTGCGGGTAACAGTGGACTGGATATTCATAGCCAGACGCTTATCAACAACAATGGCGCATTAAAGTCAGCAAAAACTGTCAATATTGACACCAACGGGCAACTACTGGACAACCAACATGGCCGTATTATTGGCGACGACAACACCACCGTGACCAGTGGCAAACTGAATAACCAACACGGACACATTCAGGGCAAAAAACTCACCATCAACACTGGACAAGCCGATACGGATAACCAAGACGGTAAACTGTTGTCAACAGACACCATGAACCTGAATACCCTACAGCTCGACAACCGTCGCGGACAGGTCAGAGCCATAGGTGACGCGACGATTAACACCCCGAAACAAACGAACAATACTGGCGGCCTTATCCACAGTGACCAACAACTGACACTAAAAACAGCAGAACTTATTAACCGGGAGACTAATCACCCTGACCAAGGTACCGAAGCCCAAGACCTGATAATTGAAGCTCAACAGGTGGATAACACCCAAGGAACATTACAGGGAGCCAACCGTCTGCAAGCTATCATTAATCAGTCTCTGAAAAACGAACAAGGCCTAGTCTCCGGTGGAAAACAACTCACCATCGAAGATAAAACCCAGAAACTGACAGTGAATAACCAGCAAGGCACACTGACTGGGAGTGAAAAGGTCAAAATTAAAGCCAACGCCTTGAGCGGTGACGGTCAAATCTTATCGCAGGGCGATATAGAGGTAAAATTAAAACAAGACTTCCACAACACCGGTAACATCGCCGCCGACGGCAAGCTGTCTCTGGAAACCGACGGCAATATTATCAATGACAGTACAATTAAAGCCGAACAGGCATACCTGGAAGCCCAAAATCTCACCAACACCCAAGCGGCGGAAATCAGAGCTAAGCAAACCGAAGTCAACGTCCGAAACACGCTGACCAACACCGGGCTCATTGACGGCGAACTGACCCATCTCACCGCCAAAGTACTGGACAACACCGGAACCGGACGTATTTACGGTGACCAAATAGCCCTCAAGACTGGCACGCTCAATAACACAGCAAAAGATGATAAGGCCGCCGTCATTGCTGCCCGAGATAAATTAGATATTGGCACCGGAACCCTCAACAACAGTCACCATGCCCATATTTTCAGCGTGGGTGACATGCGCATTGGTGGACAATTGGATGAAAACTTGACTGCGACTAGCCAAGCTGGCCGACTCAGCAACCACGCAGCAACCATTGAGGCCGGGGGTAACCTAAAAATTGATGCCGCTATTATCAAAAATACCAACAACGGTCTGGTCACCCAAATCGTCGAAACAGAAAAATCGCAACGTCATGAAGCAGTATTGAGCGGCCACACTACCCGCTATGACTGGTCACAAGTAGACACTTCCTACAGCAACAAATACGGCGTACACACCGCTGTTATGCCGGATGGTAACAGTGATGATGAATTTTACGAGTACCGATATACCCGTACCATCAATGAAACCCAGATAAAAGAGAGTGATCCGGGTAAAATCCTGTCCGGGGGTAATATGACCATCAATAGCGCGATGCTGACTAATGACGACAGTCAGATCGTAGCGGGTGGAATACTAGGGGGTGATATTGATGAGCTGCACAATAACGCCACCAAAGGCGAACGTATCATCACGGATGAAGGTAGCGAAATCCGTTGGTATGCCAAAAAGAAAAAACGTCGATTCAGAGGAACCAAAACCTCCCAAGGAAAAGACTGGGACGACTATAACCCAGCGCCGATAACCGAAACCATTGACCTGAAAGCCCTAGCCTGGCAGGGCAACACGCGTCCAAACTCTACCGGCATAACAATAGATGACAGGCAGACAAACCGTGTTCAAAGTGCACCAACCGGGATTAACCTGACCTCAAGAATGGCGGAAGCCGGTGAAGTTACGTTCACAAATGCCACTATCAACGCCATCACACTACCGAATAGAGACATACCGACTGATCGCCCATTAGTTTCACCTACAGGTCAACAGACTGAGCAGATATTATCGTCCGGCGCAGTGGCAATACCAAACAGAGATGCACTCACTGAACACCCAATATTTTCACCTACAGGTCAACAGGCTGAGCAAATATTATCGTCCGGCGCAGTAGCACTACCAAACAGAGATGCACTCACTGAACACCCAATATTTTCACCTATAGGCCAACAGACTGAGCAGATATTATCGTCCGGCACAGTGGCGCTACCAAACAGAGATGCACTGACTGAACACCCGGTACTTCCACCAGTTCAACAAACTGAACGGGTGCTCCCCCCTGTGACTGTTACCTTACCAAACAGTGGTACATTAGATGAGCGCCCCTTAGTGTTACCGACAGGCCAACAATTTGAACTGACGCTACCGTCTGATACCGTCAAAGGCCAAAACGTCGAACCCCTTATCCGTATCGTTGCTCCGGATAC
>NZ_JAPFCD010000099.1:0-7289 GCF_026153155.1 Photorhabdus aballayi
CAAGTTTTTTGGGAAAAAAAACATTGCTGTAACGTGGGGTCGCAAGATTATAGAGAAGTCAAAAATAAAAATCGACCCCAATTTAAATATTTCAAACCAGTTTTGAATCTGAAATATACGGGTAAACACAAAATTAAGGTAAATGAGGTAATTTCAGATACTCTTCGCTTTGCATCTCTTGCAAACGAGATAAGCAACGCTGATATTCGAAAGTCAACAACACCCCTTGGTAAATTTGCTCCATCGGCACCTCCGCATTAATGATCAGTTTTACTCGGCGTTCATAAAACTCATCAACCAACGCCAGGAAACGACGAGCGGCATTTTCATTACCCGGCATTATCGCTGGAACCTGATATAACAAAACAGTGTGATAAAGTTTTGATAAAACAATGTAGTCCATCTGACTACGCGCATCTTCACACAAAACTTTAAATCCAATTGCCAATACACCGTCAGCGTTACGAATCGCCGGCATCTGCCGATGGTTAATTTCCAACACCGAAGCTTGTTCACTACTGTTACCGGTCAAAAGAATAAACATTCGATCCATCTCTCGTTCATTATCTTCATTCAGCGGTTCGAAATAGAGATGAGCTTGTGTCAATGTGCGCAACCGATAGTCAATACCCGAATCCACATTCATGATGTCACAATATTTTTTGATCTGCTCAATAGCAGGTAAAAAACGAGCTCGCTGTAAGCCATTGCGATAGAGTTCATCAGGAGGAATATTGGACGTTGCAATCAAGGTAATCCCTCTGACAAACAGCGCTTCCAACAATGTACCAAGAATCATGGCATCAGTAATATCGGAGACGAAAAATTCATCAAAGCAAAGCACATCTGTTTCCGCTTTAAAACCATCCGCCACAATATCTAGTGGATTTTCATGCCCTTGCAATGCCTTTAGCTCTTCATGCACCCGCAGCATAAAACGATGGAAATGCAAACGTAATTTTCTTTCACCGGGTAAACTTTGGTAAAACATATCCATTAACCAAGTTTTCCCTCTACCAACGCCTCCCCACATATAAAGCCCTTGAGCAGGTATACGGCTCATCGAAGTCTGCTTTCCTAACAGTTTACTCAGACGCCCTTTCAAGCTTTGGCGTCTCACAGGATTGCCGGGAGAAGCATTAATCAAAGCATGGTGTATGATATCCAATTGAGCAATGACTTGACGCTGAACATCATCGGGTTGGTATTTACCCTCGGAAAGGGCTTTTTGATAGTATGATGAAGGGGTAATCAATGATGGCATGACAATAACAATCCTTAAAATAATCGCCCATTTTTTATCGTTTTTATGATTCAGATTGACCTTATTACCGGATCAATTGTCTACAATAAGGTTCAGAATAAGATCTACAAACAAATGTAAATCATGATCAATATTCCACTCTAACTAGATTAACGGTTATAGTGACGATAATTAAGTGAAACATTCTGCGGAACAACGATGTTGATGAAGGAGTAGCTATGACTTGGGAGTATGCACTGATTGGATTGGCAGTTGGTTTTGTTATCGGAGCGTTAGTTATGCGCTTTGGTAACACTAAGCTGCGCCAGCAGAAAGCCTTACAAACTGAACTGGAGAATAATAAATCAGAACTGGAAGAATACCGTAAAGAATTAGTTGGTCATTTTGCCCACAGTGCAGAATTACTCGACAACATGGCTCGCGATTATCGTCAGTTATATCAGCATATGGCTAAAAGCTCACATGAACTGATGCCGAATATGCCAGTACAAGACAATCCATTTAATTATCGATTGACTGAATCAGAAGCGGATAATGATCAAGCCCCGGTTAAAATGCCACCAAAAGATTATTCCGATGGCGCTTCCGGCCTGTTTCGTCCGATGAATGAAAAAAACCAGTAAAAACTCTTGCTGTGGCATGTTTTGTGCCACAGCATTAATCCAAATATAAAACCTATTATCTACCTGCAAGTTTTGTTTTTTTGTTTCTCAATCATGTAAATACCTGTAAAGAATCATGCTAAATCTGTTTGCCCAATGAACTTTATTTAATAATTAACAGTCATAGAGTAATCATGGCTGCTTGCCGGAATTAACTTCATTGGCCTTCTGGCTTAGGTATACAAGAGAACAAAATTAGATGAAAAGAAAACACTTACTTCTTAGTGCGTTAGCAATCAGTATCGGATTGTCTACAATTTCAGTCCCTGCTACCAGTAGCGCTGCTTTACCTGCTGCTATCGCCGGTCAGGCGTTACCAAGCCTCGCGCCGATGCTTGAGAAAGTCCTGCCAGCCGTTGTCAGCGTGCATGTTTCCGGTACGCAGGTACAACAGGAACAGAGTATACCTGAAGAATTTAGATTCTTCTTTGGCCCCAACCTACCAATGGGCCGTGAAAGTACCCGCCCATTCCAAGGGCTTGGCTCAGGTGTCATCATTGACGCAGCCAAAGGTTATATATTAACCAACAATCACGTTATTGAGAATGCAGATAAAATCCGTGTCCAATTGAATGATGGACGTGAATATGAAGCCAGATTATTAGGCCGCGATCCTCAGACGGATATTGCCCTGCTGCAACTGAAAGATGCTAAGAATTTAACTGCAATTACTATGGCCGATTCTGATAAGCTGCGAGTTGGTGATTTTGCTGTTGCGGTTGGTAACCCATTCGGCCTTGGTCAAACTGCAACCTCCGGCATTATCTCTGCGTTAGGACGTAGCGGTCTGAACCTGGAAGGATTAGAAAATTTCATCCAAACGGATGCCTCTATTAACCGTGGCAACTCCGGTGGCGCACTGGTTAATTTGAATGGTGAATTAATCGGTATCAATACTGCTATTCTGGCCCCAGGCGGCGGTAACATCGGTATCGGCTTTGCAATCCCAAGCAATATGGCAAAAACCCTGAGCGAACAGCTTATTGCGCATGGTGAAGTCAAGCGCGGCATTCTTGGTATTAAAGGCACTGAAATGAATTCCGATATCGCTAAGGCATTCAATATCGATGCCCAGCGCGGGGCATTTGTCAGTGAAGTATTACCAAAATCCGCGGCAGCGAAAGCAGGTATTAAATCCGGCGATATTTTAGTTTCCGTTGACGGCAAGAAGATTAATAGCTTTGCTGAACTGAAAGCCAAAATCGGCACAACAATACCAGGTAAAGAAGTTAAAATTGGCTTATTGCGTAAAGGTAAACCAATGGAGGTTTCTGTTACGCTAGAAAACAGTGAAGGTCAAACAACCAAAGCCGGAAATCTGACCCTTGCACTGCAAGGTGCAACCCTGAGTAATGGTGAAGTGAAAGGGACTTACGGTGTGAAAATCGATAGTGTCGCCCAAAATTCACCGGCGGCGATGTCTGGCTTACAGAAAAATGACCTGATTGTCGGGATCAATAATGAACGGGTACAGAATATTAATGAACTGCGCAAAGTTATTGACTCTAAACCGCCAGTCATAGCGCTGAATATTCTTCGCGGTGAAGAAAGTATCTATCTGTTGCTGAGAAATTAATACTTTTAGTAAAAATCGATCCGATTCCACTTAAGGCACAGCGTAATGCTGTGTCTTATGGTGCTGATCAACCTATTTAAAATAATGAGGTTTGTTTTTCCATTAGTAAAAATGCTTTATACTTGGCTACCTCAATTTCTAAGGAGTGAATGTATTGGAAATTATTCGTGAAGGCGATACCATTATTTTTCAACCAGCTAAACCCAGTTGGAATTCCTTTTTGCCACAAGAAAAAGCTGACTTTAACTTTTTAATCGAACGGCTGGATATTGTGGAAGAAGGGCGCGTTAAGTTATGAAAAGATATAGGCCATCGTTTTAACCGCTGCTTTTAATCGGCATCAGGTTTTAAACGTTGTTTTTACCACTTTTAACACCTGATTTTTATTAAGTTTAATCATCATGGCATATCGTATTTTACATTTAACCAACGTTAATCATATCCGCTTTTTTATCTTTTCTGATACTGCTTACTCTCAATTCCGAGAGCTTTTTATAGGCCGCCAACCTTTATTTTCCGCATAAATTATGCCAGTAAATAACCTGATAATGTTAAAGATATCCCTTTATATTCTTTCCGATAATTAATTTTCTGTTTAGCAGTTAAATCCTATCACATTAACCGTTTTACCCCTCTTTTTATTGCGTTATGCTTATAATTTTCTCAGTAAAATAACGGTTAGAAAATACTTTAATATCAACATGCTGAATAATATTCTTTTACCTGCTGATTTCTTTTCAACTCTCAGTTAATGGTTAATAGTATTTGATTAAATGTAATTAACTGCCTTTATAAAAAGTGTATCTATTGAGTTAAACCTGCCTTCTCCCTTTATATAAAATCTCTAATTTCTCTATATACTCACTTTTAAATGATTATTGCAAAGAATAGACCTTCTTTATTTACTTTTTACTTTTTAAAAAGCTGGCATTAATAGGATACCTACTTTTTTACTCTTAGCCCGATAAAAAAGCGCCTACGATTGCTAAAAGCGAGAAATACAAGTAAAAAGAGCAAGTTAACCATATTAAAAAGATGGAACCTGTAAAACGATTCTCATGTTTAGAGTTTTCCTATTTTTTAATCAAAAATACATCCAATAAATGATTTTCATTAAGCAGCTTTTATAAGCCTAATGTTATTTCTTTTCCTACCAAATAGTTAACTTCCTCTTTTCCATTAAACTGATTATGAGGTTTTCTCTTTTTTCTGTATTTAATTTTTTAGTTTTAAAACCAGAGTAGATAAAAGATATGCTAATAATATTAAGATCAATGCCTATTTCTTTAATCATTTTTAATACTGCTAATCTAGTCAACCTAAAAAGTTATCGGCTCTCTTTAATGATTGTCTCTGATTTTTCGTAAACTCCTTACAGGCCATGTAAAATCTCTTATTTAAGAAAATTAGTTTAGCACGGTTAATAATATTAAATATTTTTATTCTAATTATTGGGTTAATATTGTCACTTTGTTAATCAATTCAAGACCGGTTTTTCCTGATATTTTCTCTTCCAATGTCAGTATAGCATTAAATTTTTTACCCGTTTTAAAAAAGCCTTAATCACTTATTTTTACCTTTAATGATTAAAGCTTTCACCTGTCCTTTCATAATACACTGACTATCTTTTCCAGACTTTAAAACTACACTAACAGACCATAAACGGCTTTTTAACTACTGTTTTATCATATTCAGATAAAGTGTATCTCATCTTACCTGAATGAGTGGAAGTTTCTTTCACTCCTTGCTTTCAAATGACATAAAAAACGCCTCCACACATGATTTAATCTGAGAGAAACTCAACGTTGTTAAGTAAATAAAAAACGCTAAAACGAAAAGTTAAAGACAGTAAAAACAGCGTTAAAATCCCCCCGATTTTAGCAAAATGCGATAAAAAAGAGTTTAATACCCACTCAAACTATCAGTACAAATTTTTTCGTTTTATTATTAATGAAAACTCAATAGTGATAATCGAAGCGCTAAAAGCTAGCGATCCGAGATACAGCACAATGCGGTGTCTGTTCATTTCTATGCTATCCTGCAATGACTCATTAACTCACACTGAATAATACCCATGATTGCCAAGTTGCTGCGCTCTGCCTTTTTAGGATTACTTGTAGCTGTAATTTTACTGATTACCATTCCATCACTGCGCCCCGGCGGGCTGATATCTGCAATTACCAGCAACAGTAATGACGAAGTTCCATTCAGCTTCAATAAAGGTGTCCGTAGGGCGGCGCCCGCTGTGGTCAACGTCTACAGCAGCAACATGGGAAGTTTTTCTCATCAAGGCCGAGAAAACCATACCCTTGGTTCTGGCGTCATTATGAGTGATAAGGGCTACATTCTCACCAATAAACACGTCATTAATAATGCAGGACAAATTATTGTCGCACTGCAAGACGGTCATTTTTATGAAGCTCTGGTCATAGGTTCTGATAGCTTAACGGATCTTGCTGTCCTGAAAATTGATGCCGAGAACCTGCCTGTCATAACGATTAATCCAAATAGAGTAGCGCATGTGGGAGATGTCGTTTTAGCCATTGGTAACCCTTACAACTTGGGGCAAACCATTACTCAAGGGATCATTAGCGCTACCGGTCGCGTCGGATTAAGCCCGACCCGCCGGCAAAACTTTCTCCAGACCGATGCCTCCATTAATCAGGGTAACTCTGGCGGTGCATTAATTAACACCCTTGGCGAACTGGTGGGTATCAACACATTATCATTCGATAAAAGTGAAAATGGAGAAACCCCAGAAGGATTGGGGTTTGCTATTCCAACTGAACTCGCCACCAAAATTATGCAGAAACTTATCCGTGACGGACGGGTTATCCGAGGTTTTATCGGCATAACATCACAAGAGCTGCCGCATATTCGCTCTTCTAACGGCAATATCAACCAGCTTCAAGGGTTACGAGTATTTCAGGTGACTGCAAACGGGCCAGCACAAAAAGCCGGTATCAAAGTGGGTGATATCATTACCAGTGTCAATAATAAACCCGCTATTTCTGCGGTTGAAACAATGGATCAAGTGGCTGAAATACGCCCCGGCAGCGTTGTTCCTGTCACTTTATTGCGCGATGGGAAAATATTATCTCTGCAAGTGACGATTGAAGAATATGATGAATATTAATTAATCTTAACTTCACTTAAATCGGATTTTTGGTGAGCGCCGCTGATTAAAAAACTTGGGATTTATGTCACATTTATTAAGTTAATCAAATATTAATCACACAAACAGGCGGGACAACATGAATTTTTTATTATATGTTCTTGATTGGATATTAAACAAATAAAACTACTTATCAGTTCGGTTATCTTAACAACAATAGAATATCCCCGATGTTGCCTGTTCAATACAGGTTATCAATAAGACTATCAGCAACAGACTGCTAGCACTCTCATAGTTCGATGTGCTTTACCCGAGGCTTTTTAACCCTTGGATGATTTATTTATCACTACGCGCCGCAATTAACGCTGTCGGACAACTGTGCCGTACGTTGTAAACCCTCAGAAATGATAAAGGAAGCGTGATGTCATTCCAAAAAAAACCATTCAAACGATTTAGCACCGAACAAATCTCTGGCCGCCTGAATATTCAAAGCGCCAACGGGCTAACATGTAGCATGCCCCCAACCCAACTAAAACAGATACTCACCATGATGACCTCATTTCATCCCTATCTGAGTGATGAACCATAATGGCCGGGAGGGGTCATGAGCATATTGATGATGGCCTGGCTGGGGGCCGGCGCCGCACAGCGCACAACCAGAACCGGTACAGA